>DATKZS010000226.1:0-17689 GCA_035527835.1 bacterium | reverse complement strand
TGGCCCGCGCCCGGAGGTACTGGCCCATCACGTCGAGCAGGTCGCGGTCGGGGATCGGAAGCGAGTCCAGGTCCGCGATCATCTCCGCCGGCCCCGTCACCAGCACGCCCTCCCCGTCGCGCAGCGCCAGCCCCGGGAGCTCCCGCCCGTCGCCGCCGCCGTCAATCGCCGCGAGCAGGCGGGGCAGCGTCCGCTCCGCTTCCCCCATCACCGCGTAATCCAGCTCCGGGATGGCGCACAGCGTCGCCTCCGGCGCGATGGTCGGGTGCGGACCGCCCATCAGCGTCACCGCGCCCAGGCCCTTGGCCGCGGCCACGATCTTCGCGGCGTTCGCAAAAAAGTCGGTGAGGCACGACACGCCCACGGCCTGCGGCCTGATCCGACCGAGCTCGGAGATCACCCGCTCGGGGCCGGGATCGAAGCTCGAATCGAACAGCCACACCTCGTGGCCGACGTCGCGCAGGACCGTCCCCAGCGTGATGATCCCGAGCGGAGGCCACATGCCGTGCACCTGCTCCCGCACCCGGGGGAATATGAGCGCCACCCGCAACCGATAACTCTCCTGAAAATTGAATTTAGCATACGGCCCGGAAACCGTCAAAGAAAAGCCCGCGACAAGAAAAGCCCGCGCTTCAGCGACCCCGCTCCTCCCACCGCCTCCGATACTCCTTCTTGTAGCGGTCCACCGCCGCCGCGTAGCTCTTCGGCTCCACCGCCAGGCGTTCGAACTCGATGGTCAATTTCCGGCTCCCGGCAGGCATTGAGATCGCGCCGCCGCTCCGGGCCACCGGCTTCCCGTCAACCGCGGCGGACGTGAGCTTGAGAAAATACGGAACGTGGAACGTAACCGAGTCCGGCGCGTTGCGCCAGTACCCGGTGAGGTCCAGCGTGGCGGAGGTCTCGGAGAACGACAGCTCATAAGAGACGGGCCCGAACCAGGTGGGCGCGTTTTCCACCGTGATCCGGTCGCCCGGCTTGGTCCACTCCGGTGACAGCGCCGATGCAAGGTGCAACTCCTTGCCGTCCTCCCGTATCAGCATGTTGCGCAACAGCAGGTCAAAATCGGCCGCGTACCAGCCGTGCGGCGGGAAGTTGCACGTCTGCACCTTGCCCACGCCCTGGCAGTAGTCGCGGCCGTCCCAGGCAAAGATGGCCCACTCGAACCCCTCGTGGCACGCGCCCGTGTGCAGGAGCATGCCGTAAAAATCGTCGAGCGCGCGCTCCTGCTCGCCCCGGATCAGCATGGTCTGGGCCACCCTTTCCGTGAGGTAATGGTGCAGGCTCTGGTGCCACATCCCGATGCCCTCCTGCATCCGGTCGCGCCGGTAGTGCTCGAACGTGGCCGTGACCAGCGGATCGAACGGGGCGATGATGTGGCCCGGGTAAACCGCCAGCAGGTTGCCCCATTCCGTGCCGCCCGGAACGTCCAGGCCCGGCGGGATCACCCCGTCCCGCTGGGCCGCCACCTCGCCAAGCCGCGTCATGAACCGGTCATAATATCGGCCGCGCAGCTCAGCGTATTTTTCCGCCAGGTCGTCGCGGCCCGCCGCCCGGCACAGGTCAATGGCCGCGTCCAGGCCCGTGAGCGCCCAGAAATTATGCCCGGTGTAACGGCCCGTGATCGTCTCGTTGTCGAACGCGTCGGTCGGCGGCATCAGGCCCCACGCGTCATTCGTGAGCGCGGTGTCGAGCCACCCCACCGCCGCCTCCACGCGCGGCACCGCGTCCTTGGCGAACTCCACGTCGCCGGTGTAACGGACCACCGTGCCCAGCGCCCACATGCTCTGGCCCCATCCGTCAAGCTGGCCCCGCTGGCTCAGGAAATTGCCGTCGTCCCTCTGATACGGATAAAAATGCCGCGCCAGCGCCCGGCCCACCTCCGGATACCCCCACGTCTCGTACAGCGATACGTAAAACGACGAGTCGCGCAGCCAGAACCGGTTGTACTGGAAACGGTTCACGTGCTGCTCCACCTCGTCATCACTGATTACGTTCTGGCTCATCAGCGAGTGGATCACGTACGCCCGCGAAGCGTCGTTCACCTTCCGCTCCGCCACCTTAAAATGCGCGCCCCGCCCGAGCCACCCCTCCCAGTACGACTCCATCGCGGCCAGCCTCTCATCAAAGTCCGCCCCCGCCAGACGCTGCGCCATGACCGCGTCCGCCGGGTAGTGCGGCATCGCAAAGTCCGCCGAAAAGCTCTCACCCGGCCCGAGCGTCCTCTTATACACCGCGAGGCACACCGGCTCCTCCCGGCCCGCGCCGACGAACGCCTTCCGGTACGCCTTGCCCGCCCGCGACTCCAGCGTGTCCGGCTTCTTGCCCCATGCGTAAATGATCTTGCCGCCCCGCGTGGCCGCCCGCTCCGTCATCTCGTAATTCCAGAAAGCGTTGAAGTTCATCTGCCGCATCTGCTGCGAGCGGTGGTCGCGCGGACCGTACATGAAGCCGCCGGCGAACCGCGCCTGGGCTTCCTTATCGCCTGGGTTCTCCGCGGTGATCCGGATGAAGTTCACGGGCGGCGACTGGCCGAACGAGTCGCCATCGAGCCAGTACTGGAAGGCGCGCACGGTGTAGGCCACGCCGCCGCTCTCGACCGTATAGGTGATGCAAGGCAGGTATCCCTTGTAAAGGGTGTAGATGCGTTGGTTGGCCGGCGCGAGCGGATCGCCGGCCAGCGCGAGCCACTCGGCGGCGCCGGTCCACAAATGCCCGTTGTCCGTGACCTGCGTCGCCCGCGGCTCGCCCCTGATCCCGATCTGAAAGCTCGGCCGCGCGAAATAGGAAAAGGTCGCGCCGTCGTCAAGCGCCGGGTCGAGCATCGGCTTCGGGATCGCGTCCATGGTCACGCCGACCAGCGCGTTCCGCACCACCGTGTTCACCAGGTCCGTGACCCGCGGCCGGGGCTTCCCCGGACCAGGGCCCGCCGCCGCGCTCACCAAAAAAACACCCGCCATGAGCCCCAGCGCCACTGACCACGACCTCCGATTCCCCGCCTTGTTCATGTCAAACCTCCCGTAACCGCCGAGATTCACCGCTCCCCGCGCAGCCCGCACCATTATTGCACTTTGCCGCCCTCAAATCATCTGGTCCGAATCCGTGTTAATCTGTGTTCATCTGTGGTTCCCTGAATCGTCGCCTCCGCCCAGCCGAATTGCGCCCGGGCCGCTCCGAAAATACAATGGTATGACGGACCCAGGAGCCATGTCGGAAAAGATCGCCCATAACCTCCGCCCGGACCGGCCCGCGGACCACGCCCGCGTGCTCATTATTCTATTGGCCGCGCTCGTCGTCATCTTCCATGCCGACCTTTTCTCCGGCGCCGATCTTTTTTTCAAAGCCTATCGCGACATCAACCCCATCACGTACGGCTACCCCTTCCTGCGCCTGGACCTGATGAGCTGGAGCCTGGGCCTGTTCCCGCTGTGGAACCCGTATAACCTGCTCGGCACGCCGCTGGTCGCCGGCTATCAGTCGGCGGTGTTTTCGCCGCTGCTCTGGCCGCTCACCTTCGGGCCGATCGAGGCGCTGGCCGTGCCTTATCTCTTCGCGCGGCTCGCGCTTGCCGGGTGGGGCGCGTACGTCTTCGGCCGCCGCCTCGGGCTCAGCAAGTCAGCGGCGACCGTGGCCGCGATCAGCTTCGGCCTCACCGGATACCTCGTCCAGTACGTGAACGACCAGAACATCGTGATTGACCTCCTCATCCCCTGGCTCCTCGTCGCCGCCCACCGCCTCATCAAAAACCGACGCCTCATTGACGTCATCTTGATGAGCGCCGCCTCCGCTCTCGTCATCCTCGGCGGCCAGCCCGGCGCCGCCATCTTCACCCTGGCGCTCGGCTATGGCTACGCGCTCTTTATTTTTTTTGCCGCCACGCCGCGCCGCATGGGGACGCTCGCGCTGATCGCGGCCGCGGCAATCATCGCCTCCATCGTCTCGCTGCCCCAGCTCCTGCCCTTCTTCGAGTTCATGCCGCAGGCCTGGACCTTTCACCAGGCCGGCTTCGGCGCCGAGCACCTGCCGCCTTCCGGGCTCATCACCCTGATCGCGCCCGGCTTTTACGGCCCGCTGGATCAGGCGCAAAAAGTCCTGCCGCTCATCCGCATCGCGCCCTACCTCGGCGCCGCGCCCGCGGCCCTCGCCCTCGCCGCCGCGCTCCGGCCGCGCCGCGCCCCTGACGCCTTCTTCGCCGCCGTTCTCGCCTTTTCGCTCGGCGTGCTCGCCGGACTGCCGCTCTTCGATCTCATCCCGCGCCTGCCCGGCCTTGCCTTCCTCACCTTCATCAAGTACATCCAGCCGCTCATCGCCTTCTCGGCCGCCTTCCTCGCCGCGAGCATGACCGATGAGCTCCGGCGCGGGCAGGGCCGGCTCCGAGTGGCCGCGTCAGCGCTCATTCTTATCGGCGCGGCCGTCGCCGCCTGCGCCCTGATCCACCCCGAACTTGCCGAGACCGCGCGCGACATGAACGGCGCGGTCCTTCTCCTCATCGCGCTGGCCGGGTCCGCCGCCTTGATCGCGCTCGCATCGGTCAAGGCCCCGGGGCCGCGCGGAGCGCGCGCGCTGTCCGCCGCCCTCATCGCGCTCGTCGTCCTCGATCTGGTCTCCGCCTCCGCCGTCAACCGCCCCTTCATGTTCCGCAACATGGCGCGCGAGGACTTCGCGGCCATCAAGCGCATGATCGGCAAGGACGATGCCTACGCCCGCTTCATCGCCTCCGACAACGTCATGGTCCCCAACCAGGGCCTGCTGGTCCCCGCCTTCGAGTTCGGACTTGCCGACGGCCTCATCATCCGGGACAGCGTGGACCTGTTCAGCGCCGTCTCCGGCCTGTCCGGCGACACTCTTTACCATGAATTCACCCGCTACCATTCCCTGCGCGTCCCGCTCGACGCTCTTGATTCCCCGCTCTCGCGCCTGATCGGCTTGCGCCACCGCCTTACCCGGCTCCCCCTGCCCGCGAATAAAACCATTGACGCCATCATGTCCCGCGCCGAGCTGGCCGCGCCTTCCCCCGCGCATTTCGCCAAGGTCAGAATGACCATCGCCGACGACGAGCGCGAGGCCATCTTCGCGCACCCGCCCGGCGCCATCAGACTCATTCCCGATGATCTCGGCATGAAGAGCTCCGGCGCCGGCCCCGTCTCCGTCTCCTTCTCGGCAGGCCTCGATCCGCGCGTCAAGAATCTCGCGGGAGACGGCGTCTGGTTCATGGCCCTGTCAAGAGAGATGGGTCCGTCGCTGCTCTGGGCGCTCTATATTGATTCGCGCCAACAACCGGGCGACCGCTCGTGGAAAAACATTGAGCTGCGGGCGCAGGCGGAAATAGGACTGACCCTGGCCACCTTGCCGGCCGCATCCATCGAGCACGACTGGGCGGCCTGGGGCGACGTCAGGGCGGGCGATGGCCGGCGGCCGTCCGACGAGATGGCGAACGGCTTCCGGTTGTATAAGGACGAACCGGCGGGGCCGCGGGTCTTTCTCGCGGATGCGGGAGCGCCGGAGCTGGAACGTCCGGGCCGGGGAAGCTCTGCAATTGAGCGCTACGGCTTGCAGCGGGTGTCATGCCGGGCCGCGGCCGATGGCACCGGCTTACTGGTCCTGGCCGATGCCTATTACCCAGGCTGGCGCGCACTGGTGGCCGGCGAGGAAACGAGGATCGCGAAGACCGCTCACGGCCTGCGCGCGGTCCCGGTGCCGGAGGGGAAATCGGTGGTCGAGTTTATTTATGAGCCGGTATCGTTCCGGGTGGCCTTGTGGGCGGCGCTGGCTTGCCTTTTTGTCATCGTATTTTTAGGCGCAATGCACGGACTATCCTTGCGGTCCCCGTTCTTATAACCACAAACCCCAAACCACAAACCACAAACTATTCCGCCATGAATTCATTCACCACGCGCAGGAATTCATCGGGCTGCCACTGCATGGGCGTGTGGTTGCCGCCCGGGACGATGACCATGGTCGCGCCGGGGATGTGGTCGCGGTAGAACTCGCCGGCGGCGCGGGGCAGGAGCCCGTCGTCGGAGCCCCAGATCACCAGCGTGGGCGCGGTGACGGCCGCCAGACGGTCGTCCACGACGTCCTTGCTGATGCTCTTCATCGTCCGCGCCAGCGCGAGCGCCGCGCATTTTTTCCGGCCGCTCGCGTAGAGCTCCTCGGCGAGCACGACCCGTTTCCGCTCGGAGACGGGCACCGCGGCCTGGCGTTTTTCATTCACCGGGAACACGAGGTGGATGAGCGGGATCACGGTGGAAGGCGTCATGAGATGGCCGGCCATTTTCATGAGATTGTTCTGGATGCCGGTCCCGGCCGCGTCCACCAGGATCAGCCGGTCCACCCGGTCCGGATGGCGGATCGCCACCCACGCCGTGACCGCGCCGCCCATCGAGGACCCGGCCACCGTGGCCTTCTCGATCTTCAGCTCGTCCATCACCTGGACCACTAAGTCCGCGAGCCCGGGCATGGTGTAGCCGAACCCCTCCGGGCACCCGCTCTTGCCGTGGCCCGGCAGGTCCACCACGACCACCCGATGATGCTCGGAAAGCGGACCGAACACGCTCTCCCAGTTCCAGGCGTTGCCCGCCCACCCGTGCACCAGCACCATGGCCTCGCCCTGGCCCTCATCCAGGTAACAGATCTTCGCGCCGCCGATGGTGAGCCACTGCTCCGGCGAGTAATAAGGCGCGGGCGTAAAGGCCCTCTCCGCCGCGGCCGGCGCCGCCAGCACGGCCGCGAAGAGCAGCAGTATCGCAACCGCCTGCAAACGACGTGAGATTCTTACCCGATTCATTGTTTTACCTCTCCTCGATTCAATCCATGCGTGGGAGCGCCCTTCCGGGCGCGATCTTCGCGGAAGAGCGCCCGACGCAAGAACACGGATCGTGCCCGGAAGGGCACTCCCACACCACTTCCTCGGAACGAAGTCATTATAGCAAATCGCGGGAGATTCCATACCCGCCGGCTATATTCACATCGCACAACTGGCTTGCCGCGAGCTTCGCGGCTGGTTCCCGGGCGGTTGAGCAGGGCGGGGTTGATTTCGATGAGCGTTCGGGCGGAGGCGGCCCGGTTACATGTGCTCGATGCAGGTGATCTGGAGATTGGTGGTCCGGCCGCGGTTGGCGGGCTTGCTCCATTCCTTGCGGTTTTCCGTGATCTGATAATCCATGATGCGGCTGTCTACCAGGTCGAAGATGATCTTGCCCTGGAAGGCGCCGAGGATGCCGGAGCTCTTGTCGTCGGAGTCATAATTGTAATTGCCGTCCACCCGGACGCGGGCGTAGGCGTGGCCGCGCCCCTTGTAATTGGAATTGATGTCCTCCACCGTGTAGACGACGACCAGGCTGGTCACGGCCTCGCTGTCGAGCAGGGGCATTTTGAGGGGCTGGGCCAGCTTCCACCTCGTGCCCTCGGCGACGGGGTTGGGCGACAGCACCAGGGGCAGGAGGTAATAGCGCGTGCCCTCGGTGTAATGCACGACCTTGGCCACCTGGCCGGACGGGTCAATCATCCGCTCGATGCGCTCGCTCTTGGCGGGCACGCCGAAGCTGCGCAGGTCGAACTCGGTGCCGGAAAATTCCGCGCTGCTCTCCACCACCTTGAACAGGCCGTGGATCTTGTCCTCCTCCACCACCTCCCACAGGTCGGAGTACTGGAGCTTGATCTGCTGCACCGAGCTCTCGCCGGTGGTCATCTGCCCCACGATGTACATCGAGTATTGGAACCGGTCGCCGGGGGCGAAGCGGTAGGTGAGCTGGTAGCTCTTCTGCAAAACGGCCCGGCCGCCGGGCAGCAGCGCCAGGAAGATGACCATCGCGGCCAGGGCTTTATCGCGTCCTTTCATTCGCTTCAGCATCAGCTCTCCCCCGCCCGCGCGCTCCCCCTCAGCGCCCCGTAAGCCCGAGCACGTCCTGCATGTCGTAGAGGCCGGGAGGGCGGCCGGCCACCCAGTGCGCCGCCCGCGCCGCCCCTTTGGCGAAAGTGTCCCGGCTGTGCGCCCGGTGCGTGAGCTCGATCCGCTCCCCGGGGCCCGCCAGCAGCACCGTGTGATCGCCCACGATGTCGCCGGCCCGGAGCGTCTGCACCCCGATCTCCCGCTCCGGCCGCTCCCCGATCATCCCCTCCCGGCAGTACCGGCCAGTCTCCGAAAGCTTCCAGCCCCGGCCCGCGGCCGCCATCTCCGCCAGCTTCAGCGCCGTGCCGGACGGCGCGTCCTTTTTCAGGCGGTGGTGGGCCTCCACCACCTCGATGTCAAACCCCGCCCCCAGGATCTCCGCCGCCCGCCGCGTCAGGTAAAAAAGCAGGTTCACGCCCACGCTCATGTTAGGCGACAGCACCACCGCCACGGACCTGGCGAGCTCCGCGGCCCGCGCCTTGTGCGCCTCGCCAAGACCCGTGGTCCCGATCACCATGGCCACCCCGCTCTTCGCGCACAGCTCCAGGTTCTTGAGCGTGGACTCGGGGCTGGTGAAATCCATCACCACCCCGGCGCCGGCCAGCAGCGGCGCGAGCGCGTCCGTGATCTTGACGTTCAACTCCCGCACTCCCGCCAGCGTGCCCGCGTCGCGGCCCAGCTCGGGATGGCCCGCGGCCTCCACCGCGCCCTTGAGCTCAAGCCCCGGGTCCTCGGCCACCGCCGCCACCAGTCGCCGGCCCATCCGGCCGGCCGCCCCGGCCACCACCACCCCGATCCCGGCCATCAGATCAACCCCAGGTCCTTCATCGCCTTTTCCACCTTCGGCCGGTACTGCTCCGTAAGCACGGTGAGCGGCAGCCGGATCTCATCCCCGCACAGCCCCAGCCGGTGCGCCGCCCACTTCACCGGGATCGGGTTCGTCTCCAGGAACATCGCGTGGTTCAGCGGATGCAGCTTCTGCTGCAGCTCGCGCGCCCGGTCGGCGTCGCCCTGCTCCCAGGCGTTGTAGAGCTCCGCCGACAAGGCCGGCGCCACGTTGGCCGTGACCGAGATCGCGCCCTTCCCGCCGATGGACAAGAGGGACAGGTTGGCGAAATCGTCGCCGGAGAGCAGCACCAGCTCGCCCCCGCAGGCCTCGAGCGTGTCCAGCGTCTGCTTGATGCTGCCCGCGGCGTCCTTCAAGCCGATGATGTTGTCAATCCTGCTGAGCCGGCCCACCGTCTCCGGCAACAGGTTAACCCCGGTGCGCGACGGCACGTTATAGAGCACGATGGGGATGTCAACAGCCTTGGCCACCGTCTCGAAGTGCCGGTACAGGCCCTCCTGCGTCGGACGGTTGTAATACGGCGTGATCAGCAGGGCCCCCTGCGCCCCGGCCTCCGCCGCGTGCCGCGTCAGCTTGATCGTCTCCCAGGTGCTGTTGCTGCCAGTGCCCGCCAGGACCGGGACCCGGCCGCCCGCCTGCTCGACCACCAGCTCCACCACCCGCTCGTGCTCAGCGTAGCTCATGGTCGAGGACTCGCCGGTGGTCCCGCTCGGCACCAGGCCATGAATGCCCTCGCCGATCTGCCAGTCAACCAGCCGGCGCAACGCGTCCTCATCCACCGCGCCCTCCCGCATCGGCGTGATCAGGGCCGTCAAGGTGCCTTCGAACATATTCCTCTCCTCCCTCTCTCGGAACCATCAAGATTTTAGCATGGCGCGTTTTGTCAAGGCAAGCGGTGAAAATGAACCGACGTGAACCCGCTGATGAGACCACGGAATACATGAAGTGACCGGTGGACCCTCAGGGAGTGAATTATCACTCCGGCCGGGCTCGTCTCGCACAGAGGCTATAGAGCGCACGGAGAATAATAATTTTTTCTTCACTCTGTGTGCTCCGTGCCTCGGTGCGAAACCAATCGCCCGACGCCGTGCCGCAACGTTTATGCACCGCCCCCTATTCCGCGACCTCCACCCGGTTGCGCCCGTTCTTCTTGGCCTGGAACAGGGCGTTGTCCGCGAGGCGGATCAGGTCGTCCACCGAGTGGATGTCCTTGCGAGGGTACGCCGCGATGCCCAGGCTGATCGTGATCCGGAGCTCCTGGCCCCGCTCCAGCAATACGAAGTCCTCCACCCGCTTCCGGTAACGCTCCGCCACCACCAGGGCCCCCTTGAGATCCGTCTCCGGCATCAAGAGCGCGAATTCCTCGCCCCCGTAACGGCCCACGATGTCGTGGACCCGAAGGCTCTCCCGAAGAATCTGCGCCACCTCGTACAACACCCGGTCCCCGATCAGGTGGCCGTAGCTGTCATTGAAATTCTTGAAATGGTCTATGTCTATCATCACGAAGCTGACGCGCGACTCGTAGCGCTGCGCCCGCTGGAACTCCAGCTCCAGAAGCTCCATGAAATAACGCCGGTTGTAAAGCTTGGTCAGATCGTCCGTGTTCGACAATTCCTCCAGCCGCCGGTTGGTCTCCCGAAGCTCCTCCTGCAGCGCCTTGATCTTGTAGTGCACCTTCACCCGGGCCACCAGCTCCCCCGGGTTGAACGGCTTGGTGATGTAGTCCGACGCACCCTGCTCCAAAGCCCGGATCTTGAGCTTCACGTCCTCCTCCGCCGTCAGCATGATCACCGGGATGTCGTCGAACTCCGAACGGGCGCGCTTCATGCTCAGGAACTTGAAACCGTCAATCCCCGGCATCACCACGTCGCACAAAATCAAATCCACCGGCTTGTTCAGCAGGATCTTGAATCCGTCAATCCCGTCCGGCGCCTCGTAAAACACGTCGAACAGACGCACCTCACGGAGAGAGTTCCGGACCTCCCGCCGGATCTGGTCGTTGTCGTCTATGATCAGCACCGCGTTCTTCATGGCTTAAGCCTCTTGGCCCACCTAATATATCCGGATTTTACCGCCTTGTCAGCCCGGATGCGCCAAGGACACTCGGACCGGCAAAAAGCGAAGCGGCTGCACTAATGTCGAGCTGCCGCTAAAGGGGAGCGGCTGCCCCCAGCCGCTCGCTCACCCGCTCGCTCACCCGCTCGCTCACTCCACTTTATCCCGCATGAAACCGCATCCCGCCCGAAAAGGCAAGCCCGGAAAATTTTTTTGCAATGCCGCATAGCATAGTCACTCTGGCCGCCCCGGTCAAGCGCCCCGGCCGCGGCCGGCATCGCCGCCCTCGGCCGCCCGTGAAAATCGCCCTTCACGCCCTGCTCCTGGAACCCCGGCCGGAACTCCGGGTTGACAGCCGGAGTCTATGCAGGGAGAATAACCCCGAAAGTGAGGCCCATGCGACAGCGTTACGCGATAATCACCGTCCTCGCCTTGGCCCTGGTCATGCTCTGTCTGGCCGGGTGCGAGCGGAAGGAATGGGAAAAGACCCGCCGGAAAAAAACTGTCGAGGGCTATCAAGAGTACCTCCAAAAATATCCCCAGGGAGAGCACGCCCAGAGGGCCTGGGCCGGGATTGACCATCTTTCCTTCATGGACGCTTACAAACAAAAAACGCCCGAGGCCTACCGCCGCTACCTCCAAGACTTCCCGCGGGGGAAAAAGGCGGACAAGGCCCGCGCCAACATCAAGAAGCTCTATCGCGCCAAGGCGGACCAGCTCACGGCCGGGGAAATGGCGGCCGCCCGCGTCATCGTGGGAACCTCGCTCGGGTCCTTTACCCTTTCCCTCGATCCGGTCCGGGCCCCCGCCACCTGCCGCAACCTTCTCTATCTCGCCTGGATCCACTTCTACATTGGCCTCACCGTAAGCCCCGTTATTGACGGGAAGATCGTCCAGATGGGCGACCCCCTCGGCAACGGCTTCGGAGGACCCGGCTACATGATCACCGCGGAAATCAACGAAAATAAGCAAACCCGCGGCGCCGTATCCATGTGGCGGCTGCCCGTGGACCCCGACACCGCCGGCAGCCAGTTCTTTATCTGCCTCCGGGACCTGCCCGAGATGGACGGCTCTTATACCGTGTTCGGCCGTGTCCAATCCGGCATGGACGTGCTCGACCGCATCGGAAACGTCGAGACCACCGGCGCGAAGGGATCGCCCGCGTGGAAGCCGCTCGAAACCATTTACATCAAGAAGCTCGAGGTCTCCGGCATCGAGCTCAACTGGGACCGCGTTCAGGTCAATCAGGAAGAACCCGAAAACGAAGAATCAAGGGAGGATGAAAAATGAAAAGGACAATTGTGCTGCTCGCCCTGGTCCTGGCCGCCGGGATCTGCCAGCCGGCCTGTCACAAGGACGAGGCCGCCAAGAACGAGGCCGTGCCCAAGCTCGCCGAGCCCGACCAATGGGCCCGCGCCGAGAAGGACCAGAGCCCCGCCGCCTACGACGCTTATCTTGACAACTACCCCGCAGGCCCCAAGGCCCAGGAGGCCAAGGAGGCGCTGCGCGAGCTCTGGGACGCCAAGGTCAAGGACCTGACACCGGCCTCGATGGAAAACCTCACCGCCGTGATCGAGACCAACCGCGGGACCATCAGGTTCAAGTTCTATCCTCGGGTCGCCCCCGAGACCTGCAAGAACTTCATCAAGCTCGCCCAGTCCCGCTTCTACGACGGACTCACCTACCACCGCATCATTGACGGATTCATGATCCAGGGAGGAGACCCCATCGGCAACGGGAGCGGAGGACCCGGCTACTCCGTCAAGGCCGAGTTCGGCGACCAGAAGCACCTGGAGGGCACCGTGGCCATGGCCCGCTCCGCCGACCCCAACTCCGCCGGCAGCCAGTTCTACATCTGCCTCGCGCCCCAACCCAAGCTCGACCGCAAATACACCGTCTTCGGACAGGTCTCCTCAGGCATGGACGTCGTCCACCAGATCGGCTCATCCCGCACCGGACCCGGCGACCGGCCCATCGAACCACAGATCATGAAAAAGGTCTACATCGAAGGACTCTGAGCAAAAACGCCACAGCCGCCCGCTTCTTGCTTCTTGTCACGTGCGGCCGACAAAGGGCCGTGGGTGCCCCCACCCGCGGCCTTTTCCTCGCGCCCGGGCGCCTGCGGCTGTTTTTTCGCAATGCCGGAGAGTACCGATTCGCGGAGCCGCCCGCTCAGGCCCATTGCCGATCGCGTCGCCGCTCTCCTGACTTTTCAGGCCGGTTCACCGGCCTTGGCCCTGGTGCAGGCCCGTGCTTTAGCGCGGGTAAGCCGCCGCATCGCTTCCCCCAGGACCCCGTTTCAACGGGGTTCTCGAAAAATCGGGATTTATCCCTCGCAACACCGACGCTCCTAAATGGTAATACGCACGGGGTCAACAGGTTCAATGTCTCTCCTGCCCCAACGGGGCATCTTTAACGTAGCCCAGGGTTGACCCGCCATCGGCGGGGCTACCCTGGGAATACCCGCGACGCGCCACGATTGTACCCCGAAGGGGTTATTTACTACTGCACCAGCCACGCCGACGGCCGCTTCCGCTTCTCCCGGTCCGGGCCTGTGCCGGGCCGCAACGTATTTATCTCGCACCCCAATCCGCCGAGGACCGCCTCCGTCCGCGCGTGGCGCTGGTCCCGGCCCGGGTCGGTCACCACGATGCGCACGTCCAGGCCGAGGCCTTCCGCGGTCTTGAGCTCCTGGGGATGGCGCATCAGGGAATCGAGGTCGGTGATGAGGGTCACGGGGTTTGCGGGGAGCGCGAGCCTGGCGCCGATGGCGAAGGGCAGGCCCGGGCCCGCCATGTCGCGGTGGTTCATGATGAAGAGGCGGTGGTGCCGGTTGTTGGCGAGCAGCGCCCGGGCCGCCCGCGCCGGGGCCTTGCCGTCAACCACCAGCACGTCATCATCTTTCACCGCAAGCGCCAGTCCCTCGTACAGCGCCGCATCAGGAATGTTCTTCTTCTCATCGGCGACGATGGCCTCCCGCGCCTCTCTCACCTTTCCCGCCCACTCCTTCCATCGCCCCTCGCCCGCGTCGAGCCGCTTGAAAAACGACACCGGGTCCGCGTTCACCCCGACGTGCTTAGCCCTCCCGGTCAGCACCGCCGACGGGTCAACCTCCACCTGCACCGTGGTCCCGCCAAAGCCCGTGAGCGCCTTGAGCGCGTCCATGATCTCCGGGTCAATGCCGACGACGACCAGCGCGTCGGCCTGCTCCAGGATCGCCCGCCCGGTCCCGCTCTCCATGAACAGCCCGAGCGGACCCGCGAAGCACCCGTCCTTTCCGCTCATCGCGCTCGAGCTCGACCGCGCCGTGAGCGCCGGCAGGCCCGCCGCGTTCAGCAGCTCCGCCATCTGTTCGTACCGCCCCGCCGTGCCCATGGCCTGGCCGATCAGCGCGACCGGCCGCCGGGCCGCCCGCACCGCCTCGATCCCCGCCTTGACCTCGTCCTCCGTGCCCGGGAGCGCCCCGCTGAAACGGGTGGTCTCCGGCGGCGGCATGAGCTCCCGCATCTTTTTATCGCTCGGCTTCCCGGTCTTGAACAGCACGTCCACCGGCAGGTCCAGGTGCACCGGGCCCGGCGCGTTGGCCCGGGCCTCCCGGAGCGCCCGCGCCACCATCTGCGGGATGCGCTCCCAGTGGTACACGATCGCGTTCCACTTGGTGATCGGATAAAAAATCTCGTCCTGGTTCATGCCCTGCAGGTTCTCCTGGTGCGGCTTCATCTTCCAGCTCTGCACCTGCGGCGCGATCGAGATCACCGGCAAATAGCTCATCCACGCGTCCATCAGGCCCGCCACCTCGTACACCACGCCCGCGCCCACCGTGCACATCGAGACCGCCGGAATCCACGACGCCGCCGCGTAGCCTCCCGCCATCACCGGGGCCGCCGCCTCGTTGCGCAACGTCACCAGCGCGATCTCCGGCCGCACCCGCGCCGCCTCGTACACCGAGCACATCTGCCCGCCGATGATCGAAAATATATACTTGACCCCATGCCCGGCCAGGCACTGCACCAGTAGGTCGCCGCCCGTCATCTTCGCCATCACCGCCTCCTCACCCCGAGATAAAGCTCTTGTAGATGTACGCCACGCGTTCGGCCGCCCGCGCGAAACCGTCCGACCGGCTCCGCCAGAAGCCCTTGAGCAGGTTCCCCGGGTCCAGCTCCACCCCGTCGAACTCGACCAGCGCGAAGCTGATCACCGCGTCCGGGTAGTTGGTCTTGTCCGTGACCACGTTGACGAGCGCGGGCCCGCCCGAGTCACGCGCCCGCTCGTAGGCCGGCACGATCTCGGCGGCCCTGGTCACGGTCTCGGCATGGAACCCGAAGCCCTTGGCGATCTGGGCGTAGTCAATGTCGGGCAGGTCCGTCCCGATGTAGTTGCACGCGTACATCGAGGTCTGGGCGCACCGGATCATGTTCCAGGCCGAGTCGTTGTTGACCACGATCATGATCGGCAGGCCCCGGTCCGCGATCGTCTCCAGCTCCTGCACGTTGTAGAGCATGCTCCCGTCGCCCGTGCACAACATCACCCGCCGCTCCGGAGACGCGAGCTGCATCCCCACCGCCGCCGGCACCCCCGCGCCCAGCGCCGCCATCCCGTAGGGGAAAAAGCTCTGGCCCGGCTTTAGCGGCGGCGCGTACATCGCCGCGTACAGCGCCGTGTTGCCGCCGTCAATCACCATCAGGAGATCGTCCTGGGCGACCTTCTTGCCCAGCTCATGCGCCAGCCGGCCCTGGTGGATCGCGGGCCAGTCGCGGTAAGCCTCCTTGAGCAGCCGCGCGTAACGGCCCTTTTTCAGAGCCAGGAGCTCAGACCGCCACTCTCCCCAGGCCGCCGGCGTCCGGAAGTTGTGCCGCTCCATCGCGGCCGCCAATTCAGTGAGGAACGTGTTCACGTCCGCCTGCACCGGCACGGCCGGGCTCACGTTGAGCCCGATCTGCAGCGGGTCTATATCAACGTGGATGAACTTGATCCGGCCGTTCCACAGCGGCGGCTTGCCGAAGCCCTCCAGCCCCCCGAACGCCGTGCCCAGCGCCAGCACGCAGTCCGCCTTCTTGATCGCCCGGTGGAACGCCTCGCCCGCCGCGTAGCTGGGTCCGCCGATAAAACACTCGTGGTCCGACGACACCCCGCCCATCCCCGCCATGCTGGTGGTCACCGGGATGCCGGTCTTGGTGAGGAACGCCGCCAGCGTGGCCTCCGCGCCCGACCGCATCACCCCGGCCCCGATGAAGCACAGCGGCCGCCGCGCCTGGAACAGCTCATCCACCGCCTTCTCCACGAGCGCCGGGTCCGGCCGGAGCCGCCTCGGCGCGAACGCCGGCCGCGCGCCCTCCGTCAGCCCCGCGAACAGGTCAACATCCGCGGCCTCGCGGAGCAGCCGCGCCGGGATGTCAATGTGCACCGGACCCATCCGGCCCCGCACGCTCTCCGCCAGACCCTTTATAATCAGCGCCGGGATGTCCTCCACGACCTCCGCCCGCGCGTGCCACTTCGTAACCGCCCGGAACACGCCCGTCTGGTCGAACCGCCGCCGGTCAACGCCCTTGTTGAAGTCCGGCGCGTCGTCGTCGCACACCGAGATGGAAAGCAGCGGTATCTTGTCCGCCCACGCGTTCGTGACCGCGCTCACTTGCGCCAGCGACCGGCCGCCGCTCCCCGTAACCACCGCGCTGATCTTCTTTGACCGGAACGTGAACGCGTCCGCCATCGCCGCCGCCGCGATCTCGTCCCGCGCCTTCACCACCTCCAAATCATCGCCCGCCGCCGCATCCAGCGCCGCCAGCGCCGGACCCGCCGCCTCGCTCTCCACCGCGAACACGTGGTCCACCCCGCACCGCAGCATCGCCTGCAGCAGAAGCCCCGCGCCATTCACCTGTTCCCCCATGGATCGTCTCCTTTAACAATCGGCGGGCCTTCCCGCCTTTCACAGCCCATCGCCAAAAGGGGAGCGGGTGCCCTCACCCGCGCCTTCTCACCCTTCCCCAGCCCCTCGCCCAAAGGGGAGCGGGTGCCCTCACCCGCGTCTCGCCAATTCCACCAGGCTCTCCACAAGCTGCGCCACCAACTTGCGCGTCTCCTCGTCAATCAGCTTCCCCTCCGCGTCGAACTTATCCGCCGCCATGCTCACCATCACCTCCGGCTTGTTCACCACCGGCATGTCCATGTAAATGAAGCACTGCCTAAGGTGCATCTGCGCCCGCACCGTCCCCATCCGCCCCGTGGACGCGCCCATGATCGCCGCCGGCTTCCTCACCCAGCAGTTATCCTCCATTGGCCGAGTGCCCCAGTCAAACGCGTTCTTCAACACCCCCGGCACCGAGTAGTTGTACTCCGGCGTCGCGAACAGCACCGCGTCCGCCGCCCGCACCGCCGCCTTCAGCGCCTTCACCCGCTCCGGCATGCTAGCGAGCAGGTCCTGGTTGAACGGCGGGATGCCCTCGAGATCAAAAATCGTTAGCCCCGCCCCCTCCGGCAAGAGCTCGGCGGCAGCCCGGAGCAGCGCCCGGTTATAACTCCCCTGCCGCAGGCTCCCCGCGATCCCCAATATTTTCACCTTTCCCTCCACCGCGCGCCCCTCCCCGGATGGCCCACATAGCTCTGCTCTGTGCGCAGCCCCGCCGCAGTCGTTAAAGGGGAGCGGGTGCCCTCACCCGCGTCTTCTCCGAGTACGCCGGCGCCCTCACTGCCTCCCCGCCCCGCTCCCGTACTCGTACTTCTTCCCCTCCTGCTCCCGGTACAGCGCCTTCGTCTCTAAATATATGTACCGGATCTCCGGGTGCCTCTCCCGGATCGCCTTCTCCAGCCGGTCCACCGCCTCCGCGACCTCCGTGGCCGTCAGCTCCGGCCGGAAAATAATCCCCATGTTCAACAGCACCTCCTCCGGGCCGAAGTGCATG
>DATKZS010000225.1:0-17098 GCA_035527835.1 bacterium | reverse complement strand
GGTCCTCAAAATAAAGTTGGTTTTGGGGGGAAACTCCGCTTCGGGCTACGCCCTCCGCTCCGTTTCCCCCCAACTCAAACTGTAACCCATGTGCCTGGCATGAACTGTTACCCATGTTCGAGGTTGATCAGAATGACGCGCTTTCAGCGCCGGGAGCGTCCCATTCGCACAATTCGGATTTGGGCAACAAACCCTAGAGTTGCCGCGGACCCGATCCAACCTGCATTTGACCTCCCATCCGTCTCCCGTGCTAAGATTGATTTGTGCCTGACCCAATAAGTATCAAGGAGGCCGGTGATGGCGGACACGAATTATAATGAGCTCTTGGAGCAGAAGGCGGCGGCGCTTAAGGACAAGGTGTTCCTGCGCTACGAGGACGAGCGGGTTACGTATCAGGAGATGGACGAGCGGTCGAACCGGGTGGCGAACGCGCTGATGCGGCTGGGCGCGGGCCCGGGCGTGGGCGTGGCCAACATGCTGCCCAACTCGCCGGAGACGCTCTACACGCACTTCGCGACCCAGAAGCTCGGCGCGTACTCGGTGCCGGTGAACACGGAGCTGAAGGGCGAGCACCTGGCCTACATCCTCGACCACTCGGACGCGAAAATCCTGGTCACGCATAACGACCTGTTCGGCAGTTTCCGGAAGGTCCGGGACCAGTGCCCGAAGCTCGAGCACGTGGTGGTGAGCCTGCGCGAAACCAGCCCGGTGCTGAAGGTGTACCCGGGGGTCGAGGTGGTCCAGGACTGGCTCGAGCGCGAAGCGCCATCGCGTCCCTCGCTCGCGCCGCGCGAAAACGACGTGGCGATGATCATGTACACCTCGGGGACGACCGGCCGGGCCAAGGGCGTGGTCTACCGTTATGGCCGCGTGGGCCTCAACCGCGTGGGCCTCGCCGCCAAGGCCTTTTACAAGAACACCGACGTTCTCTTCACCTGCCTACCGCTGTTCCACGCCAACGCGCTTTACGTGTCGCTGCCGTCGTCGCTGTGGGCGGAGGCGTCGCTGGCGCTGGGCCGCCGCTTCTCGGCCTCCAAGTTCTGGGACGAGGTGCGGGCGCTGGGCGCCACCGAGTTCAACGCGCTCGGCGCCATGATCCCGATCCTGATGAAACAGCCGGAGAAGCCCGACGACGGCGACAACCCCATCCGTCTCGTCCTCTCCGCGGCCTGCCCGGCGGCCCTGTGGGAGAAATTCGAGAAACGCTTCAACCTCAAAATCATCGAGTTCTACGGCGCGGTGGACGGAGGCGGCAACGCCGTGTTCAACCTCGGCAACGCTCCGGTCGGGAGCATCGGCAAGCTGCCGCGGCCGAACGCCAGGGTGGTGGACGAGAACATGAACGAGGTCCCGCCCAAGACGCCCGGCGAGCTGATTTTCCAAATCCAGGAGAAGGAAAAGCCGGTCGAGTACTACAAGAACACCGAGGCCACGGAGCAGAAGCAGCGCGGCGGATGGCTCCATACCGGCGACCTCGTGTACCGCGACGAGAACGACTTCCTCTATTTCGTGGACCGCAAGTCCGACAACATGCGCCGCCGCGGCGAGAACATCTCGAGCTACGAGGTCGAGCGGATCGTGGAGAAGTTCCCGGCGGTGCTGGAGGCCGCGGCCTACGCGATCAAGGCGGAGCTCGGGGAGGACGACGTGATGATCGCGGTGAAGCCCAAGCCGGGCGAGAGCATTGACCCGGAGGCCCTCTACGATTTTTGCGCGGAGGAGATGCCGCGCTACATGGTGCCGCGTTTCATCCGGGTGGTTGACGAGTTCGAGAAGACCGAAACGCACCGCGTGGTCAAAGGGCCATTAAAGGAGCAGGGCGTGACCGCCGACACCTGGGACGAGGAAAAGTCGCGGGGGAGAAGGAAATGAGCTGCGCCGGGCCGGACTTGGCGCCAAGATGATCGGGGCGAGAAGGTGGGAGGAAAAGACTTGAAAAGCAGGCGCTGGGCCTTCCGCATCTTGCTCGCGGTATTCCTGCCCATTGCCGTCGTCCTGGCCGGCGAGGCCGTGATGCGCGTCGCGCTGTTCTCGCCCATCATCCGGAAGCACCCGTGCTCGCCCGGCTGGAACCATCCCCAGTACCTCGTCATGCCCGACCCCGATACCAACTACTCGCTGCGGCCGTACTTCCAGGGCCGGCTGGTCAACGACTTCGGCGATTTCGACGTGCCGGTCATCGTCAACGCGCTGGGCATGCGCGACCGCGAGGTCAGCGTCAAAGTAGACCACGACCGGCCGCGCGTCCTCATGCTCGGCGACTCCAACACCTTTGGCGAGGGCGTGAGCTACGAACAGGCGTACCCGGCGCTGGTCGAGAAAATATTGAGCGAGCGCATGGGCATCAAGGCCCGGGTCTTCGACGCGGGCGTGCCCTCCGACAGCCTGGCCCAGATGGAGGCGCGGCTCCGCCGATACGCCGGCGTCATCCGTCCGCAATTGGTTACCGTATGCTGGATGCCCTACGCCTTCGGCCGGGAGGAGGTGAACCGCGTTTACCTGGACGGATACCTGGCGGACCCGGAAAAGCTCAAGCTCCTCCACGTCAGCGGCGACAACATTTTTCTCTCATGGTATCCGCCGGGGTCCAGCCGCGCCCGCGCCGACGTGTGGCTCCAGTCCCACTCCTTCCTCTACTTCTTCGCCAAGTACCGGCTCTGGCAAAGGGCGTCGTGGTTCCAGACCGACCGCGTCACCAGCAAGCTCAAGCTCCCGACCGTCTACCTCGTCAAGCCCCTCGAGACCATCTCCCGCATCGCGCAGCTCTCCCGCGACAGCGGAGCGCGGTTCATCCTGATCGCGCTCGGGCCGGGAACCGACTTCGCCGCGGACATGGAAAAATATTGCCGCCAAAAAAATCTCGACGTCATCATGGTCGAGCCGGGACTTTATGCCGACCCCGCGTACAAAAGCCGCTTCCTCTTCAAACACGACTGGCACCTCACCGCCGCCGGACATGAGATGGTGGCCGAAAAAATCACGCCCCCCATCGCCGCCGCCCTCGCCGCGGCCCAGGCCGGCACCGGAGGGGCGCAATAAGGAGAAAATTGCCATGCGAGCTCCGTGCCACGGTATCAGAAAACCTTCTCCATCCACCAAGCCTCAAGGGAGGTTAGAGGAATGAGTCCAAAAAAGAAAAATAGTTATTCCATCGGCGTTGACTTCGGCACCAACAGCGTGCGGGCGCTGGTGGTGGACGTGAGGGACGGGCGGGAGGTCGGGGCGCACGTGTATAATTACCCTTCCGGCAAGGACGGAATCCTGCTCGATGCGAAGGACCCGAACCTGGCGCGGCAGAACCCGGCGGATTATATCAAGGGCTTTTATGCGGCGGTGTCCGGCGCGGTGAGCAGGGCCAAGAAGGCGCGCGGATTCGATCCCGCCGCCGTCATCGGCATCGGCATAGACACCACCGGCTCGACCCCGGTCCCGGTGGACAAGAGAGGGACTCCGCTCGCCATGCTGCCGCGCTTCAAGAAGCAGCTCGCGGCGCAGGCGTGGCTGTGGAAGGACCACACCTCGCACGAGGAAGCGGCGATGATCACGGAGAAGGCCCGGAAGCTGGGCGCGCCGTACCTGGGCAAGTGCGGCGGCGCATACTCGTCCGAGTGGTTCTGGTCCAAGATCTTCCACTGCCTGCGCTCGTCGCCCCGGGTCTTCAACGCCGCCTACTCCTGGGTCGAGTGCGCGGACCTCGTGCCCGCGTTCGTGACCGGCAACACGGACCCGCGCGCCATGCCGCGGAGCATCTGCGCGGCCGGGCACAAGGCCATGTACAACGACGAGTGGGGCGGACTGCCGTCAAAGGAATTCCTGGCCACGCTCTCGCCCGCGCTCGCCGACCTGCGCGACCGGCTCTATGACCAGGCCGTTCCCTCCGACCGCGTCGCCGGCAGGCTCACGGCCGCGTCCGCCAAAAAGGCCGGCCTGCCCGCGGGAATCCCGGTGGCGGTCGGAGCGTTCGACGCGCACATGGGCGCGGTGGGCGCCGGCATCCGGCCGGGGACGCTCGTCAAGATCATCGGAACCTCCACCTGCGACATGATGGTGAGCCCGATGAGCGAGCCGCTGGCCGACATCCCCGGCGTCTGCGGCATCGTGCCCGGCTCCATCATCCCCGGCATGTACGGCATCGAGGCCGGCCAGTCCGCCGTCGGCGACATCTTCAACTGGTTCGTCTCCCACCTCTGCCCGCCCGAATATCAAAAAGGCGACCCGCACGCCGCGCTCTCTCGGGCCGCCGCCAGGCTCCGGCCCGCCGAGAGCGGACTCCTCGCCCTCGACTGGAACAACGGCAACCGCACCGTCCTCGTTGACCCGCTCCTCACCGGACTCCTCATCGGACAGACGCTCCACACCACCGCCCCCGAGATCTACCGCGCCCTGATCGAGGCCACCGCCATGGGCGCGCTCACCATCATCCGCCGCATCGAGGACTACGGCGTCAAGGTCAAGGAAGTCATGAACTGCGGAGGCATCGCGGAGAAGAACCCGCTCATCATGCAGATCTACGCCGACATCATCGGCCGGCCCATGAAGGTCAGCGGCCAGGCCCAGACCTGCGCGCTCGGCGCCGCCGTGTTCGGAGCGGCCGCGGGAGGAGCGTACAAGACCACCGAGGACGCGCAGAAAAAAATGACCGGCCAGCCCGCCACCGTCTACAAGCCCGACCGCAAGAGCGCCGCCGCCTACGCCGAGCTCTATTCGCTCTACCTCGCCCTCCACGACGCCTTCGGCACCACCGGCGGCCAGCGCCAGCTCCACCGCGTCATGAAAGACCTGATCGCGCTCCGCGACCGGGCCAGGAGCGGACATGCTTGAAGAGCTGAAACAGGGCGTGCTGCGGGCGAACCTCTCCCTCTCCGACTCCGGCCTTGCCCCCGCCACCTTCGGCAACGTGAGCGGAATTGACCGGCCAAGCGGGCTCGTGGTCATCAAGCCGAGCGGCGTGGCCTACGCCGAGCTCAAGCCCGCCGACATGGCCGTGGTGGACCTCGCCGGCAAAAAGGTGGAGGGCCTCGATCCCTCCACCGACACGCCCTCGCATCTTGCGCTGTATCAGGCCTGGCCCGTGATCGGCGGCATCACCCACGCCCATAGCCTTTACGCCACCATCTTCGCCCAGGCGCTCCGGCCCATCCCCTGCCTCGGCACCACCCACGCCGACTTCTTCCGCGGCGAGGTCCCGCTCACCCGCGCGCTGACCAAAGAGGAAGTCGAGAACGATTACGAGCTGAACACGGGCAGGGTGATCGTCGAGCGCATGGCCGGCCTCGATCCCGCCGCGATTCCCGCCGTGCTGGTCGCGAGCCACGGCCCCTTCGCCTTCGGAGCCGACGCCGCGGCCTCCGTCCAAAACGCCCGGGCCCTCGAAACCGTGGCCCACATGGCCCTCGCCGCCATCCAGCTCAACCCCGCCGTCACCCCCATCCCCGACTACCTCCTCGAAAAACATTACCAGCGCAAGCACGGCCCGGCGGCATATTACGGCCAGAACAAAAAGTAAGGGGGAATTGATGACGTCCATGCAACTCACCTCGCGCGAACGCATTCACGCCGCCGCCCGCGGCCTGCCGCTCGACCGGGTGCCCGTGTTCATCTGGATCAACGCCCACGCCGGCGCCAAGCTCATGGCCCGCTTCCGGCCTTCCCGCCATCCGCTCTGGAACGCGCTCGCGCGCCTGGCCTGGTCCCGCTTCGACCGGCCCGACGCCGCGGAATTCTGGCGGCTCCTGCCCCTGGCCTTTGACGTGCACACCTTCAACTTCGCCAACGCCTACGGCCTCGAGCTCGGCTCCGACATGCTGTTCGCATCCTACGCCACCCCCTGGGGCTATACGAAGATCTATCGCGAGGGCGGGCACTTCCTGATGCGCGACCTCTACGGCGTGACCCGGGCGCTCGGCCAGGGCATCTACCCCGACATGATCGCGCCCGCCATCACCGACGTCAAAGGCCTCAAGGACTACCGTTTCCCCGATCCCGCGGACCCGCGACTCTATAACGTCTTCCGCCGCTGCCGCGCGGCCTGGCCCGGCGCGAGCATCGCGGCCGAGGTGTGGGGGTCGCAGGACTTCGTTTCCACCTCGCTCATCGGCATGGAGCGGTTCATGATGTGGCTCGTGGACTACCCGGACGAGATCAAGGCCTTCATGAGGCGCTGGACCGACCACCACATCGAGGTCCTGCGCCACAGCGTCCAGGCCGGGGCCGACGTGGTCTTTATCGAGGACGACTACGGCTACGACAACCGCCCGCTCATTTCCATTCCCATGTGGAAAGAGTTCACGTATCCGGAGTTAAGGCGCCTGATTGACGCGGCCCACGAAGCCGGCGCCCTGGCTACGCTGCATTCCTGCGGCTATCAGATGCCCTTTCTCGAACACTACGCCGCCGCCGGACTCGACATGCTCCAATCCTTCCAGCCTCAGGCCGGAAACGACTTCAAGAGCGCATACGAACAATTCGGCGGCCGCATCACCTTCATCACCGGCATTGACATCCAGCGCGGCGAGACGATGAGCGCGCAAGATCTGAAACAGGAGATCATCGCCAACTACCGGCTCGCCGGAAAAAAGGGCCATCACGTCCTCGCCTTCACCCACGAGATCCAGCACACCATGCCGGACGCCAACGTCCGCGCCATCTTCGACACCGTGGCGCAAATCCAGGCGGGAGAGTATGATTGACGGCGGGAAGGAGCTTTATTTCGTTCTTTCTCTCACGCCAAGGCGCAAAGACCGCAAAGAATAAAATAAAAAAATTCTTTGCGTCCTTTGCGCCTTGGCGAGAAAAAATATTTTTCTCAATTGCGCTTAACACCTTATCACGGGGAGGTATGGACCATGCCGGGCATTAAGGACTTGAGGGACAAGGTGGTGGTGGTGACGGGCGCGGGCTCGGGGATCGGGCGCGCCAGCGCGCTGGCGTTCGCGGAGCAGGGCTCGGACCTGGTGGTCGCCGACGTGAACGAGGAGCGGGTCAAGGACACGGCCCTTGAGATCGAGAAGCAGGGCGCGCGGGCCATTTACAAGAAGACCGACGTGTCCAGGCGGGCGGAGGTCGAGGCGCTCCGCGATTTCGCGCTGGCCGAGCGCGGCCGCGTTGACGTGGTCCACAACAACGCCGGCGTGTCCATCGGCGGGAACCTCGAGGACACCTCCATCGAGGACTTCGAGTGGATCGTGTCCATCAACTTCTGGGGCGTGATCTACGGCATCAAGGCCTTTTTGCCGCACATGATCGAGCGCCGGTCCGGGCACATCGTCAACACCGCCAGCGTGCTCGGGCTCTGCGGCGCTCCCGGGACCTCCGCTTACTGCGCCACCAAGTTCGCCGTGGCCGGAGTGTCCGAGTCGCTCCGCGCCGAGGTCCGCAAGTATAACATCGGCGTCACCGCCATCTGCCCCGGCATCATTGACACCAGGATCGTCTCCGACGGCCGCATGCGCATCAGGAAGGACGCCCGCGCCAACGCCGACCGCGTCATGGAATTCTACAAGACCCGCGGCTGGCCGCCCGAGCGCGTGGCCCGCGCCGTGGTCAAGGCCGTCCGCCACAACCGCGCCGTCGTCCCCGTCGGACCCGAAGCCTGGGGCCAATGGTTCCTCAAACGCTCCTCCCAATCCCTCTACAACGCCGCCCTCATCCTCTCCGAGAGGTTCCTGATGTAGCGCCTGGTCCACTTGGTTCCGGTTCGCCGCTGGGCTATACTAATAGTATGATCGCCGCGCGGGCCCGCGGCATTGAAAGGAAGAAGCGTGATGAAGACCCCGTTGCCCCGGCTGGATAAATCACACCTTTCCGTCATGTCTCTCGACGACACGGCGGAGGACATCAAATACTGGCTCTCCCGCACGCCGGAGGAGCGCCTGAACGCGGTCGAGATTAACCGAAGGATGGTATATGGCGAGGATCGAACTTCAGCACGACTTCAAAGATTTCTTGAAGTTGTTGAACTCGAACGGGGTTGAGTACCTCATCGTCGGTGGCTACGCGGTGGCCTACTACGGCCACCCCCGGGCCACCGGCGACCTCGATATCTGGATTGGCGTAAACGTGAGCAACGCGGGAAAGACGGCGCTCGCGGTCCGCGAATTCGGGATGCCCGCCGCCGATGCGGACGCGGACCTCTTCACCCAGGAAAACAAAATCATCCGGATGGGGTTCCCGCCGGTGCGGATAGAAGTCCTGACCGGAGTGTCGGGAGTG
Organism: bacterium; assembly: GCA_035527835.1. Classification (GTDB taxonomy): domain Bacteria; phylum RBG-13-61-14; class RBG-13-61-14; order RBG-13-61-14; family DATKZS01; genus DATKZS01. The sequence continues at coordinate 8,887 of DATKZS010000225.1, read as the reverse complement.
GAGTTCGCGGATTGCTATAAGCGCCGAAAAACCGTTGACGTGGACGGAATCATGGTCAACTTTATTTCTCTCGATGACTTGAAGCGTAACAAGAAGGCCGCGGCAAGACACCAGGACCTAGAGGATTTGGAACATCTGCCGCCGGAGCCCGAAAAGTAATTATCCTGGCTGTAGCCACTCCCTCCACTTTTTAAAGAGCCGGCCCCGAAGCCTGGGGCCAATGGTTCCTCAAACGATCCTCCCAATCCCTCTACAACGCCGCCCTCATCCTGTCCGAGAGGTTCCTGATGTAGCCAGGGATAACTGGAGCTGACTGGCGAAGTGTATGGCGATTCAAGATTGGAGAACGACCGGAAGGCCCAATTTTTCTTTAATCATAACGATCGCTTTTTCAGCTTCTTCATTAGAAAGCCCGGAACCGCAGGGAACATCCGTTGAAAAAGTCCCAAAGAACCAGTCAAGATCTGCCCGTATTCCCAATTTCCCTCGTGTCTGACCTTTTAAAGCAAAAGGGTACCTGAGGTCAACACTGTCGCGAGCCCAAATGATGTCTTTGATCTCCGCCGTTTTGTATATAGAATCGGTACCCCTCTTGAAAAGCTCGCGGTGTATTGTAATGCCTTCTGAGTCAATCATGATTATTTCGTTGCCGTATAGCACGTATAACATTGCAATGACAGGCCCTGTTATAAAAATGGCGAAACCTAGAATTAATAGAATGAAAACTAATTCTCCAGACAACAAAACTTTTATAATAGCGATAAGAATTCCACAGATGCAGACAAAAATAATCATGGCTAAAACGAATATTGTATGAGGATTTTGCTCAAGTCTAGAGGTTATATATAATCTCCCGGCTTTTTCCTCGAATGCCGCTTTTTCTGGCCTTTCAGCTACGCTCATGGCAATACTCTCATGACCAACATAGATTAATGATGTCAGAGCACCTTGAATACCTCTTCCCTTGAAACCGTACCCGTTGGTTCCCCTTCCTGGATGGCCTTGGCCAGGGCCGCGTCCTCCATGACTTCGGCCACCACGTCATAAATCAGGTCCCGGTTCTCGCGCAGGGCCTCGAACACGGCCTCCTTGAGCAGTTCCTTGAATTTTCCCTCATCAAAAGACGCGCCCGCCATTATTGCCTCCTCATGGTCAATCGCTGATTATTATTATACCCGCTTGCCTTGCTTGAGTCGAGATTGTAACCCCGATTCCCGGTTAAGCGCGACCTCCGGTTTTGGAGTGCGTGTGGCTTGACACCGCTTTGAGGAGCCGGGAGCTTGATCCCGGCGGAGCATGGATGGACCTGGAAGGTGAAGGAGCTATACCAGCGCACCGCTACGCCCCGTCAAGCCGGGGCTAAGAAAAGCGCAATCAAGCTTTCGCAATCCAAAGCGCTTAACCGGGAATCAAGGAGATTGTAAGCACGGATTGGCATCCCCCGCCTCCTTCATTTACAATACTACACCTGTCGCAGGGAAGGCAAGCAGGGGACTTTTTCGTCCGAATAACAATGACAGGAGACTACTATGGGCAAGGCCGATGAGATGATCGAGAGCTGGGAGAAGCTGTTTAATCCGCGGAGCGTGGCGGTGGTGGGGGCGTCGAACGCTCCGGGCAAGTGGGGGTTTATCATCCCCATGAATTTGCAGATCGGCGGCTACGAGGGCGGCCTGTTCATGATCAACCCCAAGGAGAAGTCGGTGCACGGCCTGCCGACCTTCAAGAAGCTTAACGACGTGAAGGAGCCGATAGACCTGGTGATGGTCACGGTGCCGGCCAAGATCGTGGGCGACGTGATCGAGCAGTGCGCCGAGATCGGGACCACGAACGTGGTGGTGATCTCGTCGGGTTTTTCCGAGATCGGCGCCGAAGGCCGGGAGATGGAGGCCAAGCTGGCGGCGCAGGCGAAGAAGCACGGCATCCGTCTGATCGGCCCGAACACCATGGGCATCTGCTCTCCGCCCACCAACCTGTTCGGGCTGGGCTCGTTCAACCATCCTCCCGCCGGCTCGGTGGCCTTTATCTCGCAGTCCGGCAACCTGGGCGTCCAGCTCCTGGGCTGGGCCGCCCGCGCGGGCCTCGGCATCTCGCGCTTCATCGGCTCCGGCAACGAGGCCGTGGTCACCTGCGACCAGATCCTGGAGTACTACGGCGTTGACCCCGAGACCAGGGTCATCATCATGTACCTCGAGGGCATTGACAACGGCCAGCGCTTCCTCGAAGTCGCCCGCCGGGTCACGCCGGTGAAGCCCATCATCGCGCTCAAGATGGGCGCAACCGAGGAAGGCGCCAAGGCCGCGTCGTCGCACTCGGGCGCGGTATCTTCGCCGCACCGGGTGTACCAGGCCATGGTGAAGCAGGCGGGCATCATCGAGGCCGCCAGCACGCAGGAAATGGTGAACCTGGCCCGTACCTTCGGCCACCTGCCCATTCCCAAGGGCCGCCGCGTCGGCATCATGACCATGGGCGGCGGCTGGGGCGTCGTCACCACCGAGCACTGCGCCAAGGCCGGGCTCAAGCTGCCGCCGCCGTCGCCGTCCACCATCGAGGCCGTGAACCAGGTGCTGCCCGAGTTCTGGAGCCACGGCAACCCGGTGGACCTGGTCGGCTCCATCCACCGCTCCGCCCACTACGCCGTGCTGGAGGCCATGGTCCGCGATCCCAACTTCGACTCCATCATCACCCTGGGATCGCTCACCGGCATGCAGTTCGCCCGCGAGCAGAACCGCGTCCGCCGCGTCCTCCGCATCGCCAGAAACCTCATCGCCCGCCATAAGTGGAACCTGTGGCGCTTCGATCTCGCCCTCATCCGCGGAGTCCGCACATCGCTCCAGCAGAGCCGCCGGAAAAAACGCGCGCACTCCGGCCGCGGCCGGTCCAGCGGGCTTGACTTCCGCGAGGCCCGCGAGTGGAGCGACGAGGTCTTTGCCGACGAGGTCAAGCTCTTGATGCGCGGGTCCGGCAAGCCCATCGTGCCCGTGCCCTTCGAGCCCGCCACCGTCTCCGACATCTTCAAGAAGCTGGGCCTGGTCGCGTTCGGCATTCCCGAGGAGGCCGTGGTCGCCATCTCCAAGCTCACCGACTACCACTCGTTCCTCGAGCGCATCCAGGTCGAGCAGGAGCGCGACGACATGGTGGCGCCCATGGACGACACCGCCGTGGCCATCTCCAACACCCTGAAACACCGCTCCCGCGTGCTCTCCGAGTCCGAGAGCAAGGACATCCTCACCCACTTCGGAATCGCCGTGACCCGCGACCTCAAAGCCGCCAACGAGGACGACGCCGTGGCCGCGGCCAAGGACATCGGCTTTCCCGTGGTCCTCAAAGTGGACTCGCCCGACATCCCGCACAAGTCCGACGCCGGATGCGTCGTGCTCAACGTCCGCGACGAGGACGGAGTGAGGAAGGCCTTTAAGCAGGTGACCGAGAACGCGCGGGCGTTTGCCAAGGCCGCGCGGGTGGACGGGGCCATCGTCTCCGAGATGGTGGCCGGCGGGACCGAGGTCCTGGTCGGGACCAGCACCGACCGCCACTACGGACAGACCATCGTCTTCGGGCTCGGCGGCGTCTTCATCGAGGCGCTGGACGACGTGTCATTGCGCATCCTGCCCATCGGACTGCCCGACGCCGAGGCCATGGTCGGCGAGATCAAGGGCATCAAAGTCCTGCAGGGCATCCGCGGCCAGAAGCGACGCGACGTGGCCGCGCTGGCCGAGACCATCCGCCGCATCGGCGACCTGGCCTGGTCGCTCCGCGACCGCATCGTCGAGCTCGACGTGAACCCGCTGGTCGTCTTCGAGGACGGAAAAGGCGTCAAGGCCCTCGACGCCCTCATCGTGCTCAACGACAAGACCGCGCCCTGACCGCGCCCCGGCCAGGCCTTGAACCGGAGCGGGTTTGCCAACCATTAGCGGCAACGGAGCGTAACGCCGCCGGTCCGGCGGCATACTCATTTTATGCCGGCAAGTGATCATTTCCGCTTGATCCGGGGATTGCGGCATGGTATTATTCGGGTGATGTCGCGGTCAGGGGGGAGGATCGAATCATGAAGATCTGGATTTATACTCTGATGTTTGCGTTAGGAATCTTCTGCGCGGGCTGCAGCCGCCAACCCGAGCCGGAAAAAATCGAAATGAAGATCGAGGAGTCCGAGCTCACGCCGGTCCAGGCGCCACATAGGACAATAGAGTCCCGGTTCCACGAGTATGGGCCGGTGGTTGATGCGGGCCCGATGCGTGTGCCCCGGATGGCGCCGGGCGGGACCGTGCAAGCGGTCCCCGTGATCAGGCCGCGGGTCGCGGGCCCCCGCCTTACTATCGAAAGGATGCCCGCTGTTGTCGGGCCGATTATAATTGTCCCCGGCCGCACGGTTGACGCGGTAGATGGCAACGGGCCCCGGATTCTGGCGCCGGGGGAAGAATATGAGCCTCCTCCCTTGAGAGAGCTGCCACCGGTCGAGGCCGTCGTAAGCGGCGACTGGGCTCATCCGGCGGGACCGCCCATCCAGGTCGAGGGGCTGCCGGAACCTCAAGTCATCCTGCATCCGCGGCCGGCTGACGGCGCCGTGGCCGTTTCCCCCAGCGGCACTTATGATTTCCCTTACCGGCCTTCCGGGTTCAAGCCCTACCAGGTGGCGATGATTGATGGAGACACGACTCACGCGGGCATCGCCGCGGACCAGGGCCGGCTCTATGTTGACGGCTCCGGGGAGATCCTCGTCTACCAGGCGCGCCCAGACGGCCGGATCGAGATCGAGAGCAGGATTCCCACGGGCCGGGACGACGTCGCCGCCCGGCTTCTGGCCCGGCAAGGCGCCCTCTATCGGCTCACGGATAATCGGGAAGAAATAGTCTGCGAGGAATCCGCGCGCGACGTTCCGGCCCGGGCGGGCGCGCCGGCTTCCTGCACCACCGAATATTGGACCTTCTTGAACGGCTGGAACGTGATCAGCCCATGGAATGCGCCGTCACTGGGCGAGGCCGCGGTCCCCAAAAGAAACCGAGGCAACAGCTCTGACAACACACCCTTCGTCGTTGACGGTCGCACGGTGGTCTTTGTCGCCGACCGCAACGTCACCGGCGGCCATGACCTCTATTTCGCCGACCGCGATCGTCTCAATACCCATTACGGACTCAGCCTGGATCAGGAACAATTGATCTACTGGGACCGGTCCAATCAACTCCTCCTGGCTGTCAATCAAAACGATCTGAACATCCATGAAATCACTTACAGCGCCGGTTCTCCCCGGATCCGGCTCCTCTCCACCATCACCGTCCCCGCCAACGGAAGCAGGTTCCTGCCCCAGATGTCCGCCGCCTTCATGAGGGGCAAAGTCGCCTATCTCCTCCTCTCCGGCGGATCGGACGGGACCCTGGTTTGCGTGGACTTGCGACAACCCCGGAACCCCGAGATCATGGCGGAAATGAAAGTGCCCTTCAGAAGGCCCCTGATGGCGGCCCAGGACAACACCATTGTGATCGCCGACCGGGTCCTGATCATATTCGAGATCCCGGAAAACAATATACCAGTGGCGACCTACATGGGACCGCTGGAATTCGCGGCCCGCAGCATCGCCCTTGACCGGAACCTCTTATTCATCCGAATCGCCCGCCGGGGCGTGCAAGTCTTAAGAATTAATCCATGAAATAATTAGGGACAGTCACCTATTAATTTGGTGAGAAATAGGTGACTATCCCCATTTTAATAAATCAGCGTCGCCCCATGCGCCGCGGCCCATAGCGACAGAGACGCCAGCGCGAGGAGCAAGGCGTATTTACGGAAGTCGCGGACCGTCGCGGGCTCGCCGTATGACGTGCTCCCCTGAAACCGCGTGATGTCCAAGTAGCGCGCGAGGACCATGGCCGCGGCCACCGCCCAGAAAACGGCGTCATGGGCCGTGAGCCCTAAGCCCTCCTTCCGGCCCATGTAGATGAGCATGAGAAAAAGCACGATGTTGCCGAAGGCCATCCAGAACAGGCGAAGCACAAAGCCGGCGAACCCGGAGCTTTCCGAAGAATCAGATGCCGAAGGTTTATTCATGGCAGCCTCCCTGGCGCATGTTCCATGCGCGGTCCAGGGATGGCGGCCCGACCACCCGTCTCTCAAAACCTGCGGCAGCCCTCCTTGCCGCCGCACCCGATCACGGCCGCGCCCAGCCTCCCGGCGCGGCCCTATTTAATAATATAGCACCCCTCGATTACTTTTCAACTCGCGGCCGCTCCCTTGCGTTCATCTCGGAGAGGATCAGGTCGCGGGCGTATTCGGGGCGTTTGATGCGGTACAGGACGTAGATGGACAGCTCGCGGGGGACGTTCTTGGCCTTGCCGCCGGCCGCGAACAGGCCCGCGCCCACTCCCGCCTTGCCGCCGCCCACGCCCGCGCCGGCGATGGCCAGGTCCTGGCCCATGCCCAGGCCCGTCGAGGTGATGGGGATCACGGTCCCGAAATTGAACAGCGACCCCAGCACGCCCTTTTGCAGCATGAGGTCGTCAATCTTGCCGTAAAGCGTGACGCGCTCCGACTTCCGCACCGTCCCGAACCGCGCCACGATCCGGTGCGTGGTCAGATAGTAGCGGTGGCCGCGCCGGAACAGCTCGACCCCCACCACCCCGATCACGCCCGCCGCCATCAGCATCACGTTCTCCAGGTGCGCCACGTGCGCCGCGCCGAACCACTCTCCGCCCTTCCACCACAGCGCCGCCCGGCCCCCGAGCAGAAAAAGCAGCGCCAGCACGTACCCGAAGTTGATCCGGAAAACCGCCATCACCGTGAGCGGCAATAGCAGCGACGCGACCCAGATAACGTTGTAACCGTTCCGCGCCAGGAACTCGAACTTCACCCACCCCGCCAGCGCCGCGTTGAGGTCCTGGTAATAAAAAATATAAACCGCCCCCAGCGCCCCGATGAACAGCCAGAACAGCATCAGGCCCGTCATCGCCAGCGGGTGCGGACGCGTGATCAGCATCAGCTCCTCGCCATCCAAGAGATCGAACGGAGCGATGTTCTTCGACACGACCGGCTCCTTTCAGATTTTAATCAACCACCAAGGCGCCAAGAATACAAAGCTGAAAAAGGAGAAATTTTTACACTCTTGTCCAAAATAGGCCGTAAGAAAACCGCCAAGACGCCAAGAGCGCCAAGGATCGCCAAGTAAATCATGATGTTTCTTTGCGGCCCGGCAAAGAACAGCTCCGCAGCTTTGGCCCCAACCGGCTTGGCGAACCGGCCGACGGGATCGCCAAGCAAGAAACATACGCACCCAAGCCCTCTTAAAATCTTGTTTAAAAATAATCCTTGGCGCTCTTGGCGTCTTGGCGGTTCTCCGGTCCGTTTATTTTGGACAGCACTGAAATTTTTATCAAAAATAAACTTGGTGTTCTTGGCGCCTTGGTGGTTGATTTTTTTCCCTCTTCTCTACTCACTCCCCGATCTTGATCGTCGGGCCCGACTTGCCGCCCTTCCTGAATATGAAAAACCCCACGCCGGCCCCCGCGCCCAGGCCCACGATCAAAAACAGGATTCGCGTGAGCCAGTCATTCCCGGCCGCTTTTTGCCTGCCCGCCGGCGCCGGGGCCATCTCCACCTTCGGACAAGGCGCGCACGCCGGGCAAGCCCTCGCGTTCGGGATCACCGCCGTGAGCCCGGGCAGCTTCTGCTCCTTGCCCGTCGCGCTGTTCCGGAGCGTCGCCTCGATCATCACCTTGACCTCGCCGGCCACGCCCTCCGGCGCCGTCACCGGCAGAGTCCACTCGCCTCCGCCCGAGCCGAGCGGCTGAAAATCAGACATCGGCGACATGGCCTCCGCCTCCGCCGGCTCCACCCCCGCGATGTCGAGAAGGATGCGATAGTCCGCGTCCCCCGCTTTCCCCTTGTCGAGCTCGGACGCCACGTACTTCACCTTGATCTTGTAATCGCTCCGGCCCTTGACAATCGCCTCTGGAGGCATGACCACCAGAGTCCCCATCAGCCGCGCCGCCGGACCGGAAGGCGCCGCCGGGGCCGCCGCTTCCTCGCACGGCTCCCGGATCACCCGCGTCCGCACGTAGCTCCCCGCCTCGCACCGGGCCAGCGCCGACTCGATCCTCGACCGCGCCGACTCGCACTCCTTGAGCCGGCCGCACTCATGCGCTTCCACCGGGGGAGGCAGCGGCGCCGACTCGACCGCCGCCGGAGCTAGAATCTGGGGCGGCGCCGCCATCTCCACTGCCGCTCCCGACGCCAGCGCCGCGGCCAGCCGCGCATCGGCCGCCGCCGCCTCGTACTCCACCCGCGCCAGCCCGTACCTGAATTGAAAATCGTATTGACGCCCCTGATCCAGGTGCTTCTTGGCCTGCTCATAAACCTGGGGGGACTTGGACGGGGCGCCGGCCGACTGGGCCGAATCCAGGGCCGACTGCGCGTCCTTCAAGGCCTGACTCCGGGACGCGCAACCGCAAAGGGTCAAGCACAGAACCAAAACAAAGCCCGCGAGCGCAACCGCTTTCCTCTTCCGCATTTTCCACCTCCTCATTCGAGCATCAGCCGCGGCACGTTTTCTAACTATATCATCTCTAAGTCATCTTACCATGTTTCCCCAAATAAATCAATCAAAAACATTATAAACATAAAGTGATTATTGTCCAAAACAGGAATTGGGTCATCGTTCCCACCCTTTCTCGATCAGGCTCCGGGGCCGTGGATCAACAAGCAAACCTCTTCACCGCTCCATTCCCGCACCCCGCAAGGGGTGGAAACATGAGTAGCAGTAGGTGCAACCTGCGGAACAGCGCCCCCACAAGGTATCAACCCTGAAGGGGTTGAACCAGGGGCCGCGATGTGCGACCCCTTCAGGGTCGGGATAATGTCTCGCGCCATTCCGGGGGTTTCACCGCCCGGCTACTCACAT
>DATKZS010000224.1:0-40783 GCA_035527835.1 bacterium | reverse complement strand
ACTAGTGTCATGTCAATTGTCAAGTGTCGGATAAAGTCGCCTTAGCTTTATCCTGGCATCAGCCGTCGTAAACTGCCAATCGATGCTGGCGTTGAGGTTGTTGCGACGCCCCTCCCATGCCGATACTTCCGTCTGCATCTCCGCGATGTCTGCGATCCTCCGCCCCAGACACTGCTTGATGAGAATGTTCAATTCGATCTCCGCCATGTTCAGCCACGAGCCGTGCTTAGGGGTGTAAACGAAATCGAACCGATCCCACAGCGCCTTGGCCGCCGCTGGCGCGAAGGTCTCGTAAAACGACCCCGGCCCATGAGTGTTGAGGTTGTCCATCACCAGGATAATCCGGTGCGCCTCCGCGTAGGCGCCAGCGATCTCCTCCAAAAAATGCGCCCAATCGTGCTTGGTCTTCCGCTCCGTGATCCGGACCAGCCGCTTGCCCGCCAGCGGTTCGACCGCCATGAACACATTACAAACCCCGCAACGCTCGTATTCATAATCGTGCCGCGCCGCCGCTCCCCGGCGGGCCGGCAGCGGCGTCCGCGTCTCCCGAATCAGTTGCCGGGGCGATTCATCCATGCACACCACCGGCCGTTGAGGATCGTAGGGCCGCTTGTAAATCTCCAGCACTTGCTCCATCCGAGCGACAAAATCGCCGTTCTGTTCGGGCGGGATCACCCATTGCTCCCTCTTCCAGGGCTTCAACTCGTTTTTTTTAGGACGCTCCGAACCGTTTCGTGAGAGATCGAATCAACGTAGCGGAGTTCCACCATCTTGTCGGCCAACAAGCGCAACGACCACCGCGCATGGCCCCGCGGCGGCTTGCCGCAACTCAGGGCGATCAGATGCGCCTCAACGTCTCCATCCATCTTGCGCAGGCAGGGGCGCGCCGACGAGCGCTTGTCCAACGCCGCTTCCAGGCCTTGTTCCACAAAGCGTCGCTTGACGCGATCAATCTTCTTCATGCTCACCGGCAGCACAGCGGCGATCTGTTGATTGGTCAAGCTCTGCTCCTGGAACTGGCCCTGGTCGCAATTGAGCAGGATGAGGGCGTTGAGCAATTTCTGGCTGCTATGCCGCCCATGAGTGGCGATCTCCTGGAGCATCGCCCGTTCTTCCGCTTCCAACGTCACCTTGTACTTGATTGTCGGCATGGCGTTCCTCCTTCCCACAGAAAGGAATTATACGCCATTCTTTACGACATTTCAAAGTTGACATGACACTAGGGACAAGCCAGGTTCCATTATAAACTGCGGTTTCGGAAAAGCCGCGGACCGGCAGCAGAAAAATCAAGGGATATAATGCTAATAGCAAAAGCTTCTTCATTAATTCCTCCCTAAATCCTTATTACGTTGGAATTGCACATGCGCGGAGAATTTTGGGAATTTTTCCAATATATTGTTCTGCAATATTGTACCCCCCCCCATAAGAGGTTGTCAAGGAAAAAATTCAGTTTTTTGAGCGCTGAAGGCGCGCCATAACGCCGGGCTATGCCGCTCCTTCGGAGCTCGAAAATCACGTGCGCTATCTTCCCGGGGCTTGTGCCCCGGGCTGTAGAATGCCGCCCCCTTGGGGCTGAAAGGGTTTGGGCAACAGGCCCTCGACATTAGAGATTTGCCAATACAAACTTCAAACCACAAACCATACTCCGCTTTCGCCCTCTATCCCCCTTTTCCTTCCCCCTGGCTACGGGCTGCCGGCTACTGGTCACTTCCTTTGCTCCCGCCATTACTTTTTTTCCAATTTGGTGCGACCATTTTACGAATAGTAGGGGGGGCTTTAAAAGGTTTGAGGTTTGGGGCCTGAGGAGGTTTGAGGTTTGAGGTTTGTGGTTTGAGGTCTGAACCCTGGCTACTGGCTACTTGCCACTATTTTTCCGAGGTGAGAATGGCTCTACGAAAAATTAGGTTTGAAGTCAAGATCGGTCAATTTGAGGGCCGGTTTGGGTGCGACCTTCCGTGGCCTGGACGCTGGGTCACGGAGGCATTTTCGCGGCCTTATTTCTGGGCCGCGGGTGGCCTGGACATTGGGCCGCGGGAGGCCGGGTGTTGGGCCACGAAAGGGGCTTCGCGGCCCGGACGCTGGGCCTCAAAAATTGGGCCACGGTTTGCCAACGCCCGGATTGCATTATGGATCGTGTTGAGCCGGGCAAAAATTTTTCGGGGAAACGGCTTGTGTGGCCTAAAACCAGGGCATTTGGACGCGGCGAAAAAAAGTATCGAGGATCGAGGGTTTTGGAAAATGTCCTCGATTCCCGCTCCTGGGTCATCGCTCCTGGCTGCCGCCCTCGTGGCTTGTCAAGCAAAATTAATTTTATTTCGGGGATGCAAGCGCATGAACCAGGCGCGGGTGAAAGCGTGGGCAATTGCGCGGGTGAGGGTGCCCGCGCCCCCTTCCGCAGGCCCCGAGGGACAGGGCGGAGCCGCGGGCGGCCACACGAGACTGTGGGCTGCCCCGGTTTCCATGCGGCCGGCTCTTATCCACTCCATAACGTGAAGAACCGAAATTTCACCGCGGGATAAGGGGTTCAATTGCCTTTCATGGTCTTAGGGCAACCAGCAGAGCTATCCATTTCCATGGTTTCATGGTCTTACTCCTTTTTCCGGTTCTGATTATTGCGTCAGTTTGTCAGGATTCGGTTAGGGTTGCGTGAGGATTCAGTTCAGAACAAGGATGCTCAGGATTTCAAGGATAACTTCCGAAATTTTCTTATCCTGTTCATCCTGCATATCTTTGTTCATTATTCTTGAATGACTTTTTAACCCGTCTCTACCTTCCCTGATCAGGCCCTCTATTATTCGTAAATTGGTCGCAGCCAAAAGGAAATAAAGTAATGGACGGGAAGGAAAAGCAGCCGGTAGTTGTAATGCCTCGATAAATTGGCATAGGGCATCCCGCCGGATGTTGCTCTGAGATTTGGCCGAATTTTTATTACGGCATATAATTTGCTAATCCTATTGCCAATGGCTGAATTTTCCATATTGATCGTTGACGACGACCCCATGGTCCTGCGGTCGCTGGAGCAGATTCTGGCGCGGCGGGGTTACGTGGTCGTTACGGCTTCGGAGCCGGCGATGGCGGAGGCGCGGCTGGGGGAGGGCCGTTTTGACATCATTTTGCTGGACATCAACCTTCCGGGCAAGGACGGGATCGAATTTTTGCGCGAGCTGCGCCGCGACGATCCGGAGTACGCGGTGGTGATGATGACGGCGTTCGCGTCGGTTGACACGGCGGTGTCGGCGCTTCGGCTGGGGGCCACGGACTACATCATCAAGCCGTTCGAGTTCGAGCAGTTGGAGCTGGTCATCGGCCGGATCGCGGAACGGAAGCGGCTGCTCAGCGCGAACCAGGAGTTTTTGCGCGGCGTGAAGAGCCAGTACGACTTCTCGCGGATCGTGACCATGAGCCCGCGCTTCCTGGAGCTCATCGAATCGCTGAAGAAAGTGGTGGCGACGAACACGACGATCCTGATCACGGGTGAGTCCGGCACGGGCAAGGAGCTGGTGGCGCGCGCGGTGCACACCAACAGCCCGCGTAGCGACCTCCCGCTGATCGCGGTGAACTGCGCGGCGATCCCGGCAACCCTTATGGAGGCCGAGCTTTTCGGGCACGTGAAAGGGGCTTTCACGGGCGCGGTGGGCGACCGCAAGGGTTATTTTGAGCGTGCGGACGGGAGCACGCTGTTTTTGGACGAGATCGGGGAGCTGAACATTGATTTACAGGTGAAGCTTTTGCGGGTGCTGCAGGAGCGTCAGATCAGCCGGGTGGGGGATCCGCGGCCGGTGGGGCTGGATTTTCGGCTGATCGCGGCGACGCAGCGGGACCTGACGCTGGAGGTGAAGGAGGGGCGGTTCCGGCAGGACCTCTATTACCGGCTGAGCGTTTTCCCGGTGAGCCTGCCTCCACTCCGGGAGCGGCCGGAGGACGTTGAGCCGCTGATCGCCAATTGCCTGAAGAAGCTGGGGCGCGGGGACCTGGAGGTGTCGGCGGAGGCGCTCGAGTTAATGCGCCGCTACTCGTGGCCGGGGAACGTCAGGGAGCTGGAGAACGTGATCGAGCGGGCGGCGCTGCTCTCGGATAGCGTGGTGATCGGTCCGATGGCGCTGGCGCCGGAGCTTCGGGGCGGCGGTTCCGGGAGCGCGGGCGGCTTGCGGGTGGAGATCCCGGCGGAGACAAGCGATTACAAGCAGGTTTTGCGGGAGGTGGGAAGCCTGGCGCGGCGCAAGCTGATCGGGCGGGCGCTCCGGGCGCACCAGGGCAACGTGACGCATTCGGCGCGGGCGCTGGGCATGAGCCGGCGCCACCTGATCACCATGATGCGGGAGCTGGGGATCAAGTTCCGGGGCGGCGAGGAGTGCTGATGTTCCGAGTGTCAAGTTTTTTCTGCTGCATCCTCATCCTGTTCTTCATCCTTCCCATGGCGAGTCCGGCGGCGCCTTCGGACGAGGAGGGGGTGCTGTTCTACGGGAGCGAGACGGTGAGCACCCCGTCGCGCCGGCCGCAGACGATGGAGGAATCGCCTTCGCCGGTGACGGTGATCAGCCGGGATGACATCCGGCTCTCGGGGGCGCTGACGCTTCCGGAGGTTCTGGCGCTGGCGCCCGGCGTTGACGCGGTGCGGCGGTCCGAGGTAAACGTCGAGATTTCCATCCGCGGGTTCAACTCGTATTCGAGCAACAAGGTGCTGGTGATGCTGGACTCGAGGCCGCTGTTCAATCTGGCCGACGCCGGCGTGAATTGGAACCTGATCCCGGTGCCGATTGACGCGATCGAGCGGGTCGAGATCGTGCGGGGTCCGGGGTCCGTGCTCTACGGTGAGAACGCTTTCTTCGGGACCATCAATATTATCACGAGGAAAAGCGGGACTGATTCGGCGCTTGCCGGGGCCGGCGGGGGGACCGGGGACAGCTACGCGGCTGAAGCCGGGGTGTCGGCGCGGCATTGGAGCGTTTACGCGGAATACCTTGACCTGGACCGTTTCTCGGGAAAGGGCGCGGGCGTGCCGAACCAGCTCCTGGACGATCTGGGAGCTAAGCCGGTCGCGGCGAGCGCGTGGGTGCGGCGGGCTTTGGGGCGGTTCGAGGCGCCGGATGCGCCCGGCTCGCCGGTGGTCACCGGCGGTTATGCGCAGGTCGAGACCCTCTACCCTTCTTTCCACACCCTTGACCGGTCAGCGTTCATCGCGCTTACCAGCAGGTTCCGGGATCACGGGGTGGAGTATGAGCTTGGGCTCCGGGTCCTGGGTCAGGACCAGGAGCTGAATGCGCCGCCCTTCCCTTCCGGGCCGTATCAGACGTTTGCCCGGACCGACCTGGAGTTGCGCGGCGTGTATTCGCCGGCGGTGTGGGACGTGGTGGTGTTCGGGATGGAGCTGAGCCACCGGGAGGTGCAGGACGACGTGCTGCTGGCGGCGGAGCGACGCGAGGTCCGGCAGGCGGTGGCGAGCGCGTACGTGGAGAACGAGGCCGCGCTCGCGGGCCGGCGTCTTTTTTTGACCACGGGGGTCAGGGCGGACGGGTATCAGGGGCTTCGGGGCGTGGTGTCTCCTCGCGCGGGGATCGTTTATATCCTGAGCCCGGAACAGTCGGTGAAGCTGGGATGGGGCCAGGCCTTCCGGAGCCCGTCGGTATATGAGCTTTACGGGGAGGACCAGCTTACGCCGCCGTGGGAATTCGCGGGCAACCCCGGGCTCCGGCCGGAGGGCGTGTCGAGCTGGAACCTGGATTATTTTTACCAGGACGGCCGCCGGTCTTTTTCCGCCACCCTGTTCCACCATGAGATCCATGACCTGATCATCTACAAGCTTGATTCGCAGTCCATCCTGGTGCGGCGCTATGGTCTCGCCAACGAGGACCGGGCCACGTCGTACGGCGGCGAGATTGAGGCCAAGTCCACGCTCGGGCGGGGGCTCGCGGCCTGGGCCAATTACAGCTACAACGAGGCCGTGTATCACCGGGAGGGCGAGGACATCGCGGCGCCGTTTTCGCCGCGGCACAAGGCGAACGCGGGGGTAAACTACGCGGGCGGTCGCTGGCGGGTGTCGGTGTGGGGCCGGTACGTGGGCACGCAGACGGGGGTGAACTTTGACGCTCCGTTCCGAAACCGGGTGGAGATCAAGGACTACGGGACCATCTCGGCGCGGGTCGAGCTGGTCCTCGTCCACGACTTGTCCTTGAGCGTCACGGCGTCGGACCTCGGCGGGGAAGGACACTTTGAAGCGCCGACCTACGCGCCGGTGAGTCCGTATTATTTCGTGCAGGTCAGGTGGGAGCCGGGGTGGTGAGGCCCGAAGGCCGTGATTGCGGCGAAGCGGCGCCATGAGATCATGAAAAGAATTATTGACAGGATTAACAGGATTTACAGGATGAATAAGGACCATCCATTGGAGCATCCACGCAATCCGGTAACTCCTGTTAATCCCGTCAATAAATTCCGGAGCTTGCGCGCCCGCCAGTTTAAAGGACTAATCCTGCTGATCCTCACCGCAGCGGTCTTGTCTTTCCCCGGACCCATCATTCCCGGGCCGCGCCGCGCGCTTTGCATCCTCACCTCCAACGCCCCTCCCTATCGCGAGAACCTTGACGGCATCAAGGCGCGCTTCGAGGGAAAGATTGACGTGGCGGTGATGGACGCGGACACCGCGCGGCTGGCGGCGTCCATTGCCTCCGACCCGCCGGGGCTGATCTTCGCCATCGGATCGTCCGCAGCGGAATTCGCGGCGCGGCGGGGCCAGGCGGTGCTGTTCAGCATGGTCTATTACCCGGAGCGGCACGGGCTCACGGGCCGGGAGAACGTGGCCGGTCTCAGCCTGCGCGTGCCGCCGGGAAAGGTGGTGGAAGCGCTGGAGGCGGTGAGGCCGCGGGGCAAGGAAAAGCTCCGGGTGGGCGTGCTGTATCCGGCGGGCCGGGACGACGCGGAGCTTAAGGCAATCATCGCGGCGCTTTCCCGATATGGCCACGTGGCGGTGCCGCGGCTGGTTGCCGCCGGCCAGGACCCGGGCCCGGCGTTTCTGGCCCTGCTCCAGGAGATAGACGCGCTATGGCTGGTGGCGGACCCGGCGGTGCTGCCCGGCCCCGATTTTCTGAAGTCAATGCTGAACAAGGCGCTGGATAAGAAGGTCGCGGTGATCGGGCTGTCGGACGCGCACGTGCGGACGGGAGCGCTGCTGGCGGTGTCGGTGGACTATCGGCTGGAGGGCGAGACGGCGGCCAGGCTGGGGGCCGAGATCATCGTCGGCAAGTCTCCCTCGTCCATCGGCATCCTCGCTCCGCAAAACCTGGCATGGTCGCTCAACACCAAGGTGGCCGAGGAGATCGGGTGGCAGGTCCCGCGGCCGGCGCGGCAGCGCTTCGAGAGGGTGTATCCATGAAGGCCTCATGGAGCAGCTTAAGCCTCAGGGCGCGGCTGATCGCCGGCGCGGTGAGCGTGATCGTGGCCCTGACCGTGGTGTATAGCGTGCTCGTGTTCGAGCGGGTGCGGCAGGCGCATGACGTGGAGATCGAGAAGCGGTGCCAGGCAGTGGCGGAGCAGTTGGGGACGATGGCCGAGTTGCCCATCCGCGCCGGCGACCTGGCCGCGCTCGATCAGATCGCCCGCGATGCCCTGCGCCAGGCGGAGATCGTAGCCGTCGAGTTCAAGTCCCTGGACACCGGCAAGACGGCGCGGGCCGAGCGGTCGGGACAGGCCGCCGCGGCGCGCGTTTACTCGTACACCCTGTCCATCGTCCCGGAGACGTTCAGCGACGAGATCGGCATCCTCGAAGGCGCAGGCGAGGGCAAGGCGGGAAAGGCCGTCGGCGAGGTCAAGGTGACGATCAGCCTGGCCGGGAGCGACCGGGTGATGGCCCGGATCCAGGCGGCCATGATCGTGGCCGCGCTGGTGCTCATGACCATCGCCATCCTCATCAACGTCCAGATCGCGCGGCGCATCACCGACCCGCTCATGGCGCTGGCCCAGGGCGCCAGGAAAATCGGGGAAGGCCGCTTCGATGAGAGGATTGACACAACGGGCGGCGGCGAGGTCGGGGCGGTGGCCGAGCAGTTCAACCGCATGGCCGAGAACCTTAAAACAACCCTCGACCAGATGATCCAGCAGGAGAAAATGGCCAGCCTCGGCCGCATGGCCTCCGGTATCACCCACGAGATCGGCAACCCCTTGAACTCCATCCTCCTCGACGTGACCATGCTCATGGACGATCTGCCCCAGGGGCCGAACCGCGAAAAGGCCGCCGCCATCCAGGCCCAGGCCCGCCGCATGAAGGAGATCGTCAACCACCTCCTCGACTACGCCCATACCCCGCCCACCCAGATGCAGAGCGTGGACGTAAGCGAAGCACTCGACGACGCCATCCGGGTCCTCAGCCACCCCCTCGCCAAGTCCGGGCTCGTGATCAAGCGCGAGCTGCCGCCAGATCTCCCCCGCGTCATGGCCATCAAGACCATGTGCGTCCAGGTCTTCGTCAACCTCATCATCAACGCCATCGAGGCCACGGGGAAAAATGGCGGGCTCCAGGTCGCGGCGGAGTTGGGCACCGACCCGGAACGGCTGCTCGTGTCATTTTCCGACACCGGCCCCGGCATCCCGGAGGAGTTCATCGAGCATGTGTTCGACCCGTTCTTCACCACCAAGCAAAAGGGCCAGGGCACGGGGCTGGGTCTCTCCATCTGCCGCCAGATCATGCGAGGCTTCGGGGGAGAGATCAGGGCGGAAAAATCAGTAGGTGGAGCAAAATTTATTATTGAATTTCAGTGCATTACATGAAAAATGCCATGTGTGAACCGCTGTTCACCTCTCTTGAAAAATTTGCGGATTGCCCTTGCTTGCTAAATTATTAAAGTTTTTGAAGGGTTAGCGGGGACGAACTTATCCGTCTGGTGTGAGTTAGACATCACGGCTAAGGGCATTTCAGTTCTCAGTCAGGATTAATTTCAAAAAAATCAACAAGTTTTCTTTCCGCACAAGGCTTATCGGCAAGAATAATTAAACCACAGCGTCCTTGAAATCTCACACTGAAGCGGGAATGGACGCCGATTTTAAAGGTAAAATCATTTTATATCAATAAGTTACGAATTGAGAAAATAAAATGACGCGTGGCATGGTACTTGCTTTTCTTATCGAGTAGATTTCGATAAAGGAGGCTGAAAATGGGGTTAAGGAAATCTATGATTAAATTTACAATCCTCATGTTATCGGCATCAATAATTTGGTTATCCGTCCTGTCCTGCTCCTCCGGCCAGGATGATTCGATTGGAATCGCAACATCCGACGTACGGGGCGTGCTGCCTGCTGTATTGGAAGGGGCCACTCCAACGGGCCTTAAGGCCGAGCTGCAGGTCGCGGGCGGGGGCGCTTATCAGGTGGCGCTCAATCCGGACGGGACGCTTTCCGCCTTCATCCCGGGAGTGTTCGCCGGGACCCACACCCTCACCATGTCCTTCTTCATCATGTACGTCCCGGCTGCGGCCCAGGCCGGCACCGGCCAGGCCAGGCTCGCGCTGGGCCAGGCCTCCATGACCGTGTACCTGTGGCCCGGCATGAACCACATCATCTTCGACTTCTCTTCCCTCACCTTCCCCGAGGACGACGGCGACGGCATCTCCAACCTCGACGAGCTCCTTTTGGGCACCGACCCGCTCACCAAGAACATCGTGGAGCAATACCTGCCGCTGCTGCCGAGTTGGGGGGGAGTGGAGATCCGGTCCTTGTTTTTCACGTCCGAGGATGATGGCTGGGCCGTGGGCTATAACTATGAAGGCGCGGACCTCATCATGCACTATCAATCCGGGGTCTGGAAGGTGGTGGATGATCCCGTCGCGGACGGCAATCCCGGGCTCAACTCGGTCCATTTCCCGTCCGTGGACGAAGGCTGGGCGGTCGGAACAACCCATATCTATTTGAGCGGGTGGAAGGATCAAGGTGTGATCCTGCATTACCAATCCGGCCAGTGGTCACAGGTTGCCCCGCCGGACATGGGCGGCGCCAACTGGACACTTAACTCGGTCTTTTTCCCGTCGGTAGACGAGGGCTGGGCCGTGGGCGATAATACCATATTGCATTATTCTTCAGGATCATGGTCGGCGGTTGATCTGTCAGGCCCGTTGCCGGATAGGTGGGGGCTGAGGACCGTATATTTCATAAGCCCGGATGACGGCTGGGCGGTCGGATGGGGAGAACTTGCCTCCGGCTTCGCATTTGGAGTCATTTTCCATTATTCCGGCGGGACCTGGTCTTTGGAGAGCGCTCCGCTGGACATATTCGACTATATGGAACTTAATTCCGTGCAATTCACCACCGCGGACGAGGGCTGGGCCGTGGGCGTTTCCTGGGATGGTCCCGTGATTTTACACTATTCGCATGGTTCATGGAGCCTCGAAGACATCTCCTCCCTGGGACATTTATACGGCTTGCCGACCTTAGTCTCGATCTCTTTCCCGAAACCCGGCGAGGGATGGGTGGTGGGGAAGGATTTAATGGATGAATACAATCCCAATTATCCGGGTTTGCTGCTGCATTATCAGAACGGCGCCTGGAGCCAGGTTATGCCTCCTTATATCCAGGGCTCGTTTTATGACGAGGAGTATGGTATTGGGTGGTATCCCTCTTGGTTTAACGCGATCCATTTCCCCACCGCGGACAAGGGATGGATCGGAGGCGCATTCTTGACCAGAGATGATATGGGACCGCCCGATGGCACCCGCAACGCTATGATATTAAGCCACGACGCCGGCGCCTGGACCGCGTCCAGCCCGCTCATTATGGACAGCGAGTTCCGGCTCGCGGATCTTTCGTTCCCGGATGCTTCCGAAGGATGGGCGGTGGGAGACATTCCCTCGGATGGCAGTGGAATGATCCTTCATTATCAGGACGGCGCATGGTCCGACGCCAAAATTGACTTCATTGACTGGTACTGGAGATATTACCTCGATCCCGACGCGTGGGGCCTACCTTGGCACTTGTACGCGGTTGATTTCCCTTCTGTTTCTCTGGGCTGGGTTGTAGGAGCTTACCCTCTTGCCTCAGGCCAGTACGTGGGAGGAGTGCTCCATTATGACTCGGGGATATGGTCAGATGATCCGGTCCCGGACCTGGGTCCGAACAATTGGTATCTTTACGACGTGAACTTCCCCGCCGCTGATCAGGGCTGGGCCGTGGGCGAATATAAGGACGGCGCCGACTTGAGTCATGGGGTCATCCTGAATTATCAGTCAGGAACATGGGTCAGCGTGCCCGCGCCCGAGACCGGATCAACCACTTGGTACTTGACCAATGTGCAATTCCCGTCCCCGGACCAGGGCTGGGCCGTGGGGACGCATTGTGGTCCCGAGAGCTGGTGTAGTGATGCCGAGCCCGGCGACGGGGGGATTCTGCTGCATTATGACTCCGGGGTGTGGACGAACGTGACGCTTCCCGATCCGGCGCCAGGATGGTACTTGAGCTCCGTTAGCTTCCCTGCGGAGGACGAGGGCTGGGCTGTGGGCATGGCCTGCCCGAACTGGTACTCAGAGTGCGACGGCATCATCTACCATTACGCCGGAGGCTCCTGGCAGCTCGACCCGACGCCCGCGGTCGGCAGCAGCGTGTGGGCCCTTATTGACGTTTTCTTTGTCAGCCCGGATGAGGGTTGGGCGGTCGGCGTAACTGATTGGTCCAGTGCGACCCACCAGGGCCTGATCCTGCACTATTCCAGCGGCCAGTGGCAGGTCGCTGGTGACCTAATCATGGAGCCTAGAAATCGCTGGAACGCGGTCGCGGTTGATTGCGCGGACCAGAACAATTGCCTCTTCGGAGGCAATGAGATTGAAACCATTTCCCTTAATATTTACAAGGGACTGATCTTGAAGTATTGAAGGATTCCCCTGGAATTTCTTTTTTCGACAGGGGAGGATGAGGGACTTATTCAATCGCCAAGAGAAAGGAACGTCGAATGGAACGCCTTAATTTCTTTAACGGATTGATACTGGTAGTTATTCTATCAATACTGATTGCTCCTTCTCGGGGACGCACGGAACAATGGTCAGCGCCATTAGAAATCCCTGAAATTAGCTCTAATTACTATGACTTGGAGCCTTGGATTTCGGCAGACGGCAAAACCATGTATTTCAGTTCCAACCGTCCTGAGGACGATTTCTACAAGCTCGACATTTTTGTAACCCACCTGATTGGCTGGCAATGGACCACACCGGAGCGCTTGCCGACGCCACTCAATGACCCCATCTCGCGTGACGGGCACCCCAGCCTGACCCTGGACGGACATTACATGTACTTTCATTCCAGCAGGTTTGGAGGCTTCGGCGGGACCGACGCCGACACCGGGCTAGACATCTGGATGTCCGAGAACATAGATGGTGTCTGGCAGCAGCCGGTTGTACTTCCCCTCGGCGTCAACAGCACTACAATGGATTGCACGCCTTTCATCTCGGTTGACGGACAAACATTGATCTTTTCTTCGGGAAACCCCGGCGAGCGAGACCTTTATATAGCCCACAAGGTCAACGGCGTGTGGCAGGACGCGGTCAACATGGGTGCGCCCTTTTATACGGACCTGAATGAGGACAGCCCTAGCCTGTCCTATACAGGTAAGTACCTTTTCATGAGCCGGGGCGGACGGGGTGACGGAGTGGCATCTGATATTTTCCGCTCCGTCAAAATCAACGGCATTTGGCAGGAGCCCGTCAGACTGCCAGATCCGATCAATGCCGAAGACGATGAAGAACAGGCAAGCTTTTATAACGAATGCACCAACACGTTGTATTTTTATTCGACCAACATGACCCCGGCCTGGCACATTTACACCACCCAATGGCTGGACTTTCCGGACCAGAACCCATGCAAGCAATTAATCATACCAGAGGGCCAGTGGCGGTTACGGGTGACCCTGTTGGAGGCCAGCGCCGGGCTCTCCAGCGACATTTATATTGACGAGCCCATCTCCCAACTCCTTATCAAGAAGAGCCTCAAGAACGTGGGCACGGTCGTCTCCACTCCTTTTCTGTCTGCTGACGAGCTGGTGTTCCATATCCATGTTGATGGAAGGAGCCTGGGCCTGGGCGAGTATAACCATTATTCGGACTCGGAGTTCGCGCGGGTCAAGCGGACCGATCCCCTGCGCTACATCGTGGGCTTCGAGGACCTGCCGGCGGACCAGGCGGACTGGGACTTCAACGACACGGTGCTGCTGGTGGAGCTGGTGGGAGTGGAGGTCAACATCTGGGAGGGCCAGAACTACCTGGGCGAAATCCAGGTGGTGGAGGATGCGCCTCCGGACCAGACCACGACTCTGGACCTGCCCCTGACGCGGGGCGCGGCCGTTGAAGCCAGTGTCTCCATCCCCGGCGGCGAGCTCGCCGGTCCGACGTACGCCATCCTCACCCAGGGCGAGCCGGTCCTTTATGAAGAGGTCGTGGCCGACGCGCCCTTCCTGAGCACGGGTGACTTCATCAAGGTGGAGCTGACCAACGGCCAAAGCCGGCTTGACGCCGATCCGGCCCAGGTGTCCATCAGCTACAAGGACGAGGACAACGACGGGTTCGTGGACGGCACGGCGCTCATGGAGAGCGAGCTCGCGGTCTATAACTTTAACGGTGAAAGCAGCGCCTGGCAGCAACTGCCGTCGCAGGTGGACCCGGCCAGCAACACCGTCACCGCGCAGACCCACGACTTCTCGCTGTTCGCGCTTGGCGGGAAGATGCCCGAGCGCCTCGATGACACCCCGGCCGCCGGCAACGGCAAGGACACCTCGGTGAACGGCGGGCTGTTCGGGTGCTGGGTCGGAAATGCGGCATCCCCGGCCGCCGCCTCTAACGCCATCCTCATGCTCCTCCTTGCCCTGGCCCCGGCCGCGGCCTATCGCCTGCGCCAGAGCAGCCGCTAGAGCAGGCGACCCCATACGGCAACCGGCGGGGCCATCGGGCCCCGCCGTTTTTTTTCGGCGCCTTGAAAGCGTGAAAAATTTTTCAGACCGGATTAACAGGATTTACAGGATGAAAAAACAGCAGGCGCATTCTGAAAATCCTGTAAATCCTGTTAATCCGGTCTTAAATTCTTTGAGTAGAGTCTGGTGCCCGGAGCCGGACTTGAACCGGCACGAGGGATTACCTCAGGGGATTTTAAGTCCCCTGCGTCTGCCTATTCCGCCATCCGGGCAAAACGGATGGCTATTAAAATATCACAGGCGCGGGAACCAGGCAATCCGGGGCGCGCAGGCATCGCGCACATTTATTCATATTGCGGAGCAGCGCCCTGAAATCATGAAAATTTTTTCAGACAGGATTAACAGGATTTGCAGGATGAAAAGACGGGAGGCGCATTCTGAATATCCTGTAAATCCTGTTAATCCCGTCTGAAGTTTATCAGATCAGGTTGAATGTTCGCACAATCGGATTTAGAATGGAGTACAAGGTCCGTGAGCCATTCCAGCGATCGAGGTGGAGCGCATGCGCCGGAGCGTGCCGACCATAACTCCCGCCCGCTTTCTCGCGGCCTTCTTCCTTTTCCTGGGAGTGGCCATTCCGTCACTGCTCGGCAAACCCCATCGCGTCCAGCCGGCCCCGCCGCCGCGGCCCGCGGAAAAGTCCGTGCCGCCGGAGAATGCCCCGCCGGAGAACGCGGCCCCGACCTTCGGCTCCGGCGCCATCCTGGAGAGCTGCTGGGCGCCGGAGGCCCTGCGCGGGTCGGACGCGGACAAGAAGATCGTGAAGCCGTTCCATGACCGGCTGCCCGACCGGCCGGAGCGGACGCGCCCGAAATTCATCCGGGGACCTGAGCCGCCGGAGAGGCAAAACTCGATCCGCTCCGTGACGCCGGCGGACGGCAAAAAGGTGGTGGCGCTCACCTTTGACCTGTGCGAGCGCGGAAATGAGAAGACCGGGTACGACGCGGCCATCGTCAATTATCTGCGGGCCAACCGGATCAAGGCCACGTTCTTCGCGGGCGGGAAATGGATGCGTTCGCACCCGGACCAGGCCATGCAGTTGATGGCGGACCCTCGATTCGAGGTCGGCAACCATGCCTGGACCCACGGGAACCTCAGGGTGCTCAAGGGCCGGGAGATGGAGGACCAGGTGCTGTGGGCGCAGGCCCAGTATGAGCTTGTGCGCGAAGAGCTCGCGGCCCTTGATTGCGCGCGGGGCGCCGGGGCCGCGGAGATGAACAAGATTCCGCCGGTCCCGCTGGCGCTCCGGCTGCCTTACGGGACCTGCAACCCCGATACCCTCAAGTTCCTGGCCTCGGCCGGGCTGCCCGCCATCCAGTGGAGCATCGTCACCGGCGACTCGTCGAGAAAACAGACGGCGGGCGGCATCACCCGCGCGGTCATGAACGGGATCAAGCCGGGCGCCATCATCATCATGCACGCCAACGGGCGGGGCCACGGCACCGCCCAGGCCCTGCCCCGGTTCATCCCCATGCTGCAAAAAATGGGCTACGAGTTCGTCACCGTGACCGAGCTGCTTGACTTAGGCCCCGCCTTCGCCACCACGGACTGCTACGAGGTCGCGCCCGGCGACAACCTGCGCTACGACAAGATTTTCGGCAAGGGCACGTGAGGGATAAGTTCCGACGGGCCGGTGAAAGCCGGCATTTTATTAACCGCAAAGGCGCGGAGAGCGCAGAGAATTTAATGAATAACAAGGATGCCAAGGATGCCAAGGATAAATTCCAGACTCTTACTTATCCTGTTAATCCTTAACATCCGAGCCTCTTGCAAAAAGATTTCATTGGCCGTTGACAATATGCACTATTGTGGCCCGGCCGGCCATTTTTTCATGATTGGAGCGGCCCCCGGCCGCGGGATAGGGCAGGCGACACGGGCGCCATGAAGATCCGCCTGCCCCGAAAGGGCTCCTTAACAAAGCCCAGGGTTGGCCCCGGACTACCCTGGGGAGCGACACGAATAACCTATTGTTCCCCGAAGGGGATATTTAAACCGTGCCCCCATCATCCGAGCGCGTATGTTATATGTTGAGACCTGACCCCGATCCCCCCATAGCTTACGGTAAAAAGAAGGGAGGAGATCATGGAAGAAGAGCAAAAGCATACCTGTATTACGTGTCAATTTCTTTGTGATAGGCAATCCAGAAGCGGTTATCGAGACAAGGATATATATTATCAATACATACATAGCGGGAACCGAAAAAAGGCATTAATAGGAGAAGAATGGGCTCCAAACAATCTTGCTTGTTTTTGGGGAGTGTTTGAGAAAGGGATACCGGGATCGGATAGAAAACAGATTGAAAATGATGCTATTAATAGAGATCGTAGAGATGAATGTTTTTGGCAACTGTACAATCACAATATGACATTTGAAGCGGCTAAAATATTGAAGGAGATCGAACTTGCAGATCGGCAAGCGCAAAAAGACAGGGACTTGACAAAAGCCGACCTGAAACTTAATGAAGGGCGACTCCAAACTATGCAAGAAAACCTTGCCATTACAAGACGACAATTGAGATTATCCTATATTGGCCTGTGGATAGTTGGTATAACGTCCCTTGCACAAGTAGTCTTTAAACTTGTTGAATGGAAATTGTTCCGTTGACCATGAACCTGTAAAGCGAAGAACAGGAGGGGATGCAAATGACTACTGATGATATTGCAAAAATGACATGGGATGATTTTCATAAACGCAAGAAGGGCGGTATTGGCACTCCAGAAACCCTTGCAACCTGGAATCTTATCGAGGCTACAATAAAATCAACAATCGAAATCAACCAATCAGTTAGCGCCCTCAAAGAATCAGTTGATAAGAGCATTGCTTCAAATGAAGTCCTATCAAAGAAGATAATATGCCTTAATTGGATATTGGTCGTGCTTACTCTAGTCATCGCGGCAGATGCCGCGTTTTCCATCGCTTCTTATTTCAAATGGATTTAGATGGGGAGCCGGGTAGAGTAGTAAACAGGCCATAGGCCTGTCCCCCCTTGGATTTGGTGAATTTGGGGTCTGGTGAATTTGGGTAGCGTAGGGGGCAGGCCCGGCGGCCTGCTCCCTCTTATAAAACCATACGTGCGGTTTTCCCGCATACGGCTTTCCGAGGGGATGGTATCAGACCCTTGTTTACCGTTCTGCAACTCAGAAATCGCGTCGACTCCCATCCTGGTACAAGATGCTCATTACTACAAAACTTGCGGTCATGTTTTGAAGATCGGTCGACCGAACCCAATTATGTGAATCAATAAACTGGTTGTATTCAAATCCAGTTCCCTTCTTTACAAATGTCTGACCTGGCATCATTAGCTCATCAATCGTCCAGTTTATACTTATTTTGGGCTCGCCAAAAAGATCTTGGAGATTCAGGACTCCCTTAATTGCCCGGGCCGGCTTGTCCAGGCCCTTGGCTGTAAACTCCATGTCGAGCAAGATGAATTGCTGGTAATTCTGATTGGAAAATCGCTTTCCCAGAAGCTTCACAGATACGATCTCAGCGCTCACGTCAGCCGAGGGGACGTCCACACTCATCGATGGAGATGTAGAAGGCGATGCGGCACCGATCCCTTGTTCTGATGCTCCGCCGGTGGTGGCAGGTAGTACTACTGTCGGTAGCCCGTATTTCGCTGCTAGGTACCTTTGGCGTAACATCGCAACGGTCTGCTCCTGGGTGGCTACTGTCGCTTGTTTCATAACCGCTAAAAGACCACCACTATACTTATCTGCCTCCGCTTGTGCCTTGCTGAGCTCTACCAGTTGAGTTTCAATCTCCTGCCCCAAGCGCGCTGCGAGTTCTTCGTTGGGTTCCGTTCCGGATACCTTAATCGAGATTGTCGCTCCTGTCTCTAAGGCATGGATGCGCTGTTGGATCAACGCTTCTGTGGTCTTCAGGATCTCCAGACGTGCTTCAACCAAAGCTTTGATGAGGCCACCTGCGAGTAAAGAGTTCTTCTTTTCAGCTGCAACAACCTCCGAACGCACCTCTTCAAGTTCAGTCTTCAGGACGGCTATCTTCTGAACATCTTCTGGAGATGGCCTTTGTGCGCATGCCAGTGAGACGATGCAGAGAGCCAACAGCGGAATGAATAGCCAAAAAAACTTCATCGGCTGTTCCCCTCGGCTAATTTCAGGGTGCAGAGGGAAATTAGGGGAATTAGTAGGTGAATTAGGGTCATCCATGATAAACCTCCTTGCTTGTAGTTTCTGTGACGGGTCGGATGTGGGTCAAACCCTTGTTTAATTGTTTAACAAAACAAGGCTCTGACGTTCGGACCCTTTCCCTGCCTCGGCCTCGATCATTGCTCTTCCCGGCCTTTTTCCCGAAGTCGTCGCCGGCTTTCGGAAATTGCGGCCGGGTCTTAACCCTTTCATTCCTTTCCGTAATCTCTCCGCCAGCATATACCCTCCTGGTTTCATGTCAAGAGAAAAGTACAAGAAAGAGAATTGAACCACCAAGGCACCAATGGCACGAAGGGAAGAAGCAGGTTTTTTTCTTCTTCGTGATCTTTGTGCCTTCGTGGTTCATATTTTTTCCGCGTTCCTGGTTCCGCTGCTTTGCCCCGGAGGGGCAGCCGTTTAATAACCCAGCGTTTCAACGCTGGGCCAGTCGGCGCCCGCAGCCTCTTCCGTCCCGAGAAGATTGGGGTCAGGTCTCAACATGCAACATCAGCCTCCTCGTAATGGTCTGCGATGACTTTTCTTCTCCCTTGGTCTGGAGGGGTCGGCCTTCTCCCTGCCCTTCTCCTCTCTCCATTCCTGTCTTCCGGCTTCGGCCTGCTCTCCTCTAACGCTCCCCATTATGCCATTACTTATTCGTTTGTCAAGCACAAAATGAAAAAGATTGAAAAGGGAGTAGCCAGTAGCCAGGGAAGGAAGAGGTTTGAGGTTTGGGGTTTGGGGTTGAAGACCAAATAAGGTTTGAGGTTTGGGGTTTGTGGTTTGGGGTTAGATCCAAAGCCCCGCCGGGGCGAACTTCGTTAACCCAGGTGCGGAAGCCCTGGGTGAGAGACGGCGGCGATAACCGTTAAGCCCTGTAAGGGCGGCCCAAGACTCTTAGGTCGCGCTTTCAGCGCTAAAGACTATTGGACGGCCAGTCCCCAGGGCTCCCGCCACTGGGTTAACGAAGGTCGCGCTTTCAGCGCTGCTCCGAACCTCAAACCTCGAACCCCAAATCACAAACCTCCCCGGAGCATTACTTTTTTTCCGGTCGGGGTGCAACCAAAATACAATAGTAGGGGAGGAGAGGTTTGGGGTTTGAGGTTTGTGGTTTGAGGTTGAAGATGGCGGGGCGGATCATCCGCCTTGGAGTGCGGCGGCACGACGCCGCTGTCATTAAAGGTTAAAGGGTTACGGAGCCAGTTATTCACCTCGCAACTTGATGCGCCGAACTACGGCATTTTTCTTAGAATCTTGGGGGTCGCTGGACATCGGCGCCAATGAAAGCGGCGTCGTGCCGCTTGCAGCGGTGCAACCGCCGCACTCCATAGCGCCGCCGACGCCTCATAGTCCGGGCAAAACAATTTTCATATCCTGTTCATCCTGTGCATCCCTGTTGGCTATTCTTGAGGTTTTGATGAGAGCGACTCTACGAAATATTTTTATTTTGGTCCTTTTTGTGGGTCCGGGGAGGGGATTTTGGCGCAACCTTTCGTGGCCTGGACGGTGGGACACGGAGGCCTTTTCGCGGCCTGACGGTTGGGACACGGAGGCGGTTTCGCGGCCTGAAACGTGGGCATGGGTGTCCCAGCGTGTAGGCCACGAAGGGCATTTTTCAGGCCAAGCCAAGTCAAGGCGCGGGGTGGAAGTCATGGAAATTATTGAGGCGACTTTTCAGAAATTTCCGGCCAAGCCCGTCCGTGGCCTAAAACTGATGCCACCGGCCTCCCCTTTTCCCCAAGCCCCGCGCCTCAAGCCCCACGCCTCACGCCCCAAGCCTCAAGCCATCTCACGGCCCGCACGGAGCGTTCCACTGGTTTTTGGGCGCGGAGACGGTGGGGGCGCCGTTGACGAGGGATTCGAGGAAGCAGCCGTACTGGTACTTGGCGTCGTCGCGCTGGAAGTTGACGTGGTGGCCGTCGAGCGCGCCCTTTTCGTCGAATTGCACGGCCACGGCGGTGACCGGTCCTTGCGGGGTCTGCTTGTTGAGCGTGACCGGGTAATCGAGTTGGTTGAGCCCGGCCAGGTCGAGGGCGTCTTTGGTGGACGGTTCGAGGATGGCGCCGGCGAAGTCGAGCCCCATAACGAGGATGGCGGCGTTCTGGGACCAGGGGAAGAAGTAGTGGTCGTGGAGCCCGAACGACGCCCAGACGTGCTTGGGCTTACGGCCCGGGAACGGGTCAACGTAGTATCGGCGCTGATAGGATGCGGGGTCGCCGGGCGCGAGGGCCGTGCCCAGCATGGTGATGACGGGATTGAAGATGTCGAGTCCGAGCGAGGTGGTGAGGCCGCGGCCGGATTGGGCGAGATGCTTCATGTCGAGCGGGTTCTCCTGGGCCATGAAGATAGTCCAGTAGGCGCCGTTGCCGGAGGGGATCAGGGCTTTGAGGTCGGTCTCGACCGCGCCCCACGGCCCGAGGATGAGGCTGCCCAGCGACTGGCCCATGCCGAAGATGAGCTCGGGGTCGAACTTGACGGGAGCGCCGTTGGCGGCTGTGTCCGGGCACAGGGCCGGGTCAATCGAGATTTTTTCCAGGAGGCGCAACAGCATGGATGCCTCGGCCGTGGCCTGGAGCATGTTGTCGCGCAGGGCCTCCGGGGAGAGGAAGTTGTACCACCAGAGCTGGGCGTCCAGTCCGCCGCGCTCGCCCGCGTGCTGCTGGGCCGCGCCCACGCCGGCGATGCCGTGCTGGGCATAGATGAGCGCGGGGCCGGTGCCGGGCGGGGCTCCTTTAGGCTCGGCGAAGTTGCCGCGGTAAATGCCGTTGATCGGCGGCCCCTCGCCGGGGACCTCGCCGCGGTCAATGAACTGGGTGGACACGCCGGCGGTGCCGTGGATGTAGATCATGATGGGGAAGCCGGCGGCGGGCATGGCGGACTTGGGCACGGAGAAGGCGACGGGGACCGGCGCCATGCGCTGGGTGATGGGCTTGCCGTCCGCGTCAAAATGGATGCGGCCGCCCTTGCCCTTGCCGTAGGGCGGCGTGCCGTCCTGGAACTGCGGCATCATCACCACGCCCTCCAGCACGTAATACAGGTCATACTCGCGGGTGCGGTGGAGCGGCGTCTCGAATTCGAGGACCGGCAGGTCCTTCACGCCGTCGAAGAGCTGCCGCGTCCGGGCGGTGGGGTCGCCGGTGCGGAACACGGTGAGCGCGGCCAGGTCAGTGGGGGCGATCCCGCCGGCGTCGGCCAGCGCGTTATAAGCCGTCTCATTGAGCTCCCTGGCCCGCTCCCCCAAAGCGCCCGACGTGCCCTGCGCCGCAACCTCGGCATAGCTCCGGAGCGGAGCGCCCTGACCGTCGCCCAGCGAGCGCAGCACGCCCGCCGCGTACAGCGTGTTCTCGCGAAGGATGAACCCGGGCACGGGCATAATGGCGAGGAGGTTATCGGCGTGGCTGATGAGCCGGGGGTGCTTCGGATAAAACTGCGCGTCGAGCGGGAAGCGCCTGCCCCGCTCGGGCGAGTCGGGGTCTATGTCAATGAGGAAAATCACGGAGCCGGGCGCGAGCGATGCCCTGCGATCAGGGAGCCTGGCCGCGTCAACGGGTCCGTCGAAGCGGAAGTAGATAGTGGGCGCGGTGCTGACGCCGTAGCCGTGCGCCACGGCGTCCACGGTGCGGTCCACCATCTTGAGGCCGGCCGGATTGGGGAAGCGGTCCATGTTGATGCTTCCGTCCGGGTTCCGGCGCAACTCACTCGGGAAAGGCAGATCGAAGAAGCGGCCGTTGCCGGACAGGTCCAGGACCATACCCACGTTCTTTTTGGCATTCACTTGCGGGGCCAGCGCGATCACACAACCAAGCGCGAGGGCCGCGAACCACAACTTCCTTTTCATGCCTTTCCTCCTTTCAGATAGACCCGAACATGCGTCATGTAATACATGAATATCATGTTCTAACCATAAGAATATAAATAATTATTCTTCCTGTCGTCTTGGAGTTTTTTTATGGCCTTTCCACTTGGTTCCGCCCTGCGCTAGTCCACCACCATCGGGATGATGACCGGGAAACGGAAGAGGTTTTTCTTGATGTAGCGCTTGAGCGCGGCGCGCATTTCATGGGCGAGCGCGTCCTTGTTGCCGGCCAGTTCGGGGGCAACCTGTGCGAGCTCGGCCTCGGCGTAGAGGCGCGCGGCCTCCAGCGCGTCCGTGGCTTCCTCCTCGTAAAAGAGTCCCAGGCTCTTCAAGTGGATGGGGCCGGCGATCCTTCCGGTTGCGGGATCCAGCCTGGCCACTGCGATCAGGATGCCGTCGTTGCCCAGTCGCCTGCGCTCCTGGAGGACGCAGTCCTCGTGGTCGGCGACACAGGTCCCGTCCACGACTTGCCGTCCGGACTCGACCCGGCCCACCCGCTCGCCTCCGATCTCGTCGAAGATCACGATGTCCCCGTCCTCCGCCACCAGCACCCGCTCGTCGGGCACGCCCATCTCGCGCGCCAGCCGGGCGTGCCGCACCAGGTGGCGGTACTCGCCGTGGATGGGGATGAAGTATTGCGGCCGGGTGAGGGAGATCATCATCTTGAGCTCCTCCCGGCTGGCGTGCCCGGAGACGTGGATGTCCGAAACCTTCTCGTAAATGACCTCGGCGCCCTGCCGGTAGAACTCGTTGATCAGCCAGGCGATGGCGCGCTCGTTTCCGGGGATGAAGCGGGATGACAGGACCACGGTGTCGCCCGGCTTGATCGAGATTTGCTTGTGCTCGCGGCGGGCCATGCGCGAGAGCCCGGAGAGCGGCTCGCCCTGGCTCCCGGTGGTGAGCAGCACGACCTCCCGGTCGGCCAGTCGTTTCAGCGATTCCGGAGTAACCATCACGCCGCGGGGTATCTGCATGTAGCCAAGCTCGGTGGCGATGCGGGAGTTGGCCTCCATGCTCCGGCCCATGAGCGCCACCTTCCTCCCGTATCGCGCCGCCGCGTCAATCACCTGCTGGACGCGGTGGATGTTCGACGCGAACATGGCCACGATCACCCGGCCCGGCGCCTCGTGCATCACCTCGTTCAGCGCGTAGCCCACCTCCCGCTCCGACAGGGTGTAGCCGCCGCGCTCCACGTTGGTCGAGTCCGACAAGAGCGCCACCACCCCCTCGTCGCCGTAGCGCGCGAGCGCGCCCAGGTCCGAGCGCTTGCCGTCAATCGGGGTGGGGTCGAGCTTGAAGTCGCCGGTATGGATGATGTTGCCGACCGCGGTCTTGACCGCGAGCGCCACGCTGTCGGCGATGGAGTGCGCCACCTGGATGAACTCGACGTCGAACGGGCCGATGGACAGGGTCTGCCCGGCCGAGACCGTTTCCAGGCGGGTGGAGCCGTTCAGGTTGTACTCGGAGAGCTTCTCGCGCACCAGGCCCAAGGTGAGGGAGGTGGCGAAGACCGGGACCCGCATCTGCTGCAACAGGAACGGCAGCGCGCCGGTGTGGTCCTCGTGACCGTGCGTCAGGATCAGGCCCTTGACCCGCTCCTTTCTTTCCAGCAGATAGGTGAAGTCGGGGATGATGTAGTCAACGCCCGGCGCGGAGTCGCCCGGGAACATCAGGCCGCAGTCCACCACGATCATGTCCCCGCCCTGTTCGAGGACCATCATATTGAGGCCGATCTCCCCGAGCCCGCCCAGGGGAATGATCTTGAGCTCCGCTTTGATTGCTTCTTGCATACCGGAGGGCATAGTGTATGATGAATCGCCGGAAGAGTCAACTCGCCGCGGCCGACATGGGGTTTGAGGCCTGGGGCTTGGGGCCTGGGTTTCGTATCCCCAAGCCTCAAGCCCCAAGCCTCAGGCCTTCTCTGGCCTCGTATTTCAGCTTTCCCGCTCCTCCTCCACGAACTCGTGGTAGGCGTTGGCGTCCATGAGTTCATCGAGCTCGGAGGCGTCGGCCAGAGCCAGGCGCAGCATCCAGCCGTCGCCGTACGGGTCCTCGTTCATCACCTCCGGCGCGTCCTCCAGAGGCTCGTTGGTCTCGACCACCTTTCCCGACAGGGGCGCATAGAGGTCGGCCGTGGCCTTGACCGACTCGACCACCCCGAACGCCGTGTCCTTCTCCAGATCCTCGCCGTCCTCGGGCAACTCCACGTACACAATGTCACCGAGCTCATCGGAGGCATAAGCCGTGATCCCGATCACGGCCTCCTTGCCCTCGAGCTTGACCCACTCGTGGGTCCTGCTGTACTTGAGATCCTTGGGAAAATCCATAACCTCTCCTCTACCTGCTCAGCCTTCGGCCCGCCGCAACCGGCCCCGCCTTAACAACCGACGCCGGGCAACCCGAACCCGCCGGTCCCGCCGCCAAGTCCCGTTTCCCGGAAAGTTTAAAAATTTAAATTCTCAATGTCAAGTAAAAAGCGCGGGAGGCGCGCGATGCATCAAAGTTAGGCTCTTCACCTTCCAGAGTGGATCCGAAACATAACATGGGAGCGGAACCGGAGGCGAGTAGAGCGTAGAGCGCAGGGCGGAGGGCGTG
Organism: bacterium; assembly: GCA_035527835.1. GTDB lineage: Bacteria > RBG-13-61-14 > RBG-13-61-14 > RBG-13-61-14 > DATKZS01 > DATKZS01. The sequence continues at coordinate 16,257 of DATKZS010000224.1, read as the reverse complement.
AAAGACCTCTATGTTGGCGCCGATTTGATTTACGCCCTTCGCCCTTCGCTCTACGCGATCCGCGCCGCACATATTATCCATTCTCCAGTGCGAAGAACCCAGAGTTAAAGCGGCGCTGGTTCCATGCTCATGACCCGGACCCTTGCCCCGCGCCTTCCATGCGGTCCTCCCACCGGGAGCAGAGGTTACGGAACCGCGCCAGCCGCTCCCGCTCGGCCGGCTTTATTCCAGGCATCATGAGCCCCTGCTCGCTCCTCTCCCGGCAGCCCTCGAGGAAACGCGCCGTCTGCCGCCCGGCCGGGCCGAGCCAGAGAAAGAACACGAAGGCAAGGAACGAGGCCGCCAGCAGGGCCCGGTGATTGAACCGCTTTGATTTCTTGACCACGTCGCGCGCCAGCACCTGGCCGGCCACCAGCACGGCGAAAAACAGCGCCGCGAAAAAAGCGCTCACCCCGAGCCGCGAGCGCCACAGCTCGGAGATCACGATCCGGGTCCGCGAGGCCGTGGGCGCCGGGACATCCTCGGCCTCGCCGAACAGCCCTTTCAGCGCCTCCGGCACTTGAAACCCGCCGCCTTCACTGTTAGACCCGTTTCCTCCGCCCTTGATCACCGACACGCTCCCGGACACCTTCACCGCCTTGCCGCGGTACGCGGGCGGGACCTCGTCCAGGCTCTGGACGATGTGCACCACCCCGCGCTCGTCCGCGTATTTGTAGATGTCCGCGCCGCGCGCCCGGCCGGGCAGGAACATGGTTCCGCCCAAGCAAAGCGCCGAGACGATGAGCGCAAGGCCCCACGTTCGAATGCCCTCTCGCAAACCATGCTCCCTGGCCGCGGTTTTTTCAGTCATGTTCGAAATACTCCAGGTCCGGGACGTCCTCGATCAGGCCGAGGTCGGCGCAGTCCTCGTAAAACTTGTGCAGCCCCTCGAAGTGCGCGGGCATGAGCTCGTACTCCACCTGGTTCCAGAGCTGGGTGAACAGCGGCTTCTTGAGCCAGTCGTATCCGGGCAGGAGCGAGGCGAGCCGGCCATAGTCCGAGCGCGCCACCGCCACCGCCTGCTTGAGCAGCCGCTGGAACAGCACCAGCATGCTGAGCTTCTCGCGGGAGAACTCCTTGCGCACCACCCACAGGTGATAGATCATGGCCTTGCCCGTGTAGTGCCGCCACAGGTCGCCCACGTCGTAGACATAGGCGTACCGGGCCAGCAGCCGCTCGCGGAGCGCCGGGTCGCCCGCTAAAAGGTACGCCTCGGCGTTGCCCCAGCCCATGATGAAATCGTTCTGATATTGCAGGTAGCGGCCGAGCACGATGCGCATGATCGCCGCCGCCACCGAGTGACCGTCCTGCAGCGACAGCGTCATCTCGTCCATGTCGTCCAAGAGCAGGTCCGAAAAAAGCAGGATGTCCTTGATGTGCGCGTGACCGGCGTAACCCAGGTCCGGAAAAATCAGGTAGTCGTGCGGAGCCTGCGCGATCGCCAGCGGCGACGCCAGCGCCACGTCAACCTCCCCCCGCGCCAGCGCCGCGTCCAGCTCGTCCGGCTGGCCCTGCACGAACGTCCAGTTCGGCTCGTTGAACACGTGCTTGAGCGGGAAATAATACGGCATCGTCCCGAGCGCCGGGTACTCGCCGATTCTAAGGACCTTGCTCATGGACTCAATAATTCCTTTTCCCGAGACCAAGAGACGCAGGAGTCTTTTAGTTTATGGTTTCACACAGAGGCACAGAGATCCCCGCGCGGCCTTTGGCCGCAACCAAAACATGGTCTTGGCAGTTCCATTGAAATCATGAAAAGATTTTTTGACAGGATTAACAGGATTTACCGGATGGAAGAAGATCAGCTTGCACTTTCCGAGCATCCTGTAAATCCTGTTAATCCTGTCAAAAAAATAGTTCGAACATCTCAAAGTGCAAAGAAATTTATACATCTTGCATGTTAGCAGTACAGAGATTTTTTATTTTTTCTTCTCTGTGTTCTCTGTGCCTCTGTGCGAAATTGAACCTCTCCTTGATCTCCCGGCTCAAAGCGCGGTCACCCTGACCACTTCGTCGAAGGTGGTGACGCCCTCGCCCAGTTTTTTGATCGCGACCTCGCGGAGCAGCATCATGCCCTCCTCCTGGGCCGCCTTCTGGATGCGGGCGGCGTCGGCGTTATCGCGGATGAGCTTCATGACCTTGGGGCTGACCGGCAGGACCTCGAAGATACCGGTGCGGCCGAAGTATCCGGTGCTGCGGCAGTCGAGGCATCCCGCGCCGTACCAGACCTTGACCCGCTGCTTCTCGTCCTTGACCGGGATGCGCAGCGCCCGGAGCTCGTCCGCGCCCAGGAACGTCTCGGTCTTGCAGTGCGGGCAGATCTTGCGCACCAGCCGCTGCGCCATCACCCCCACCACCGTGCTGGCGATCAGGAAGGCCTCGATCTCGAGCTCGGAAAGCCTCGTGACCGCGGTGGCGGAGTCGTTGGTGTGCAGGGTGGAGAGCACGAGGTGGCCGGTGAGGGCGGACTGCACGGCGTTGGCCGCGGTCTCGTGGTCGCGGATCTCGCCCACCATGATCACGTCCGGGTCCTGGCGCAGGATGGTGCGCAGCGCGGACGCGAACGTGACGTCAATGCGCGGCTGGACCCCCACCTGGTTGAATTCCTCGTAGATCATCTCGATCGGGTCCTCGATGGTGACGATGTTGATGTCCGGAGAGCTCACGGCCCGGAGCGCGGAGTACAGCGTGGTGGTCTTGCCCGAGCCGGTGGGCCCGGTCACCAGGATCATGCCGTTGGGCCGCGAGATGAACTCGTTGAACAGCTTGAACTCGCGCTCGTAGAACCCGAGCTCGGTCAGGTCCTGCATCAGCACTTCGGGGTCGAAGATCCGGACCACCACCTTTTCGCCGAAGGCCACCGGCATGGTGCTGACGCGGAGCTCGACCTCCTTGTCCCGGTACTCCGTCTTGATGCGCCCGTCCTGGGGCCGGCGCTTCTCGGCGATGTCCATGCGCGAGAGCATCTTGATCCGGCTCACCACGGCCTGGTGCACCACCCGCGGCACCTTGTGGATGTCGTGCAGGATCCCGTCAATACGGAAGCGCACCAGGCTCGAGTCGCGCTTGGGCTCGACGTGGATGTCGGAGGCCCGCTGCTCATAGGCGTAGCGGAACAGGTACTCCACCGCCTGGATGATCGGGGCGTCCTGGGCGTCGAACCCGTCCGACTTCATGGCCACGAACTGCTCCAGGTTCTGGATCTCCGCGCCCGGCTGGAGCTCCTGCTCCGCCCGCACCACCGACGAACGGAACCCGTAAAACTCCGAGATGATCTTGCGGATGTCGGAGGGCGACGACAGCGCGAGCTTGAGCTTTTTCTTGGTGGCCTGCCGGATCAGGTCCAGGCCCTCCTGGTCGAACGGATCGTCCACCGCGACCAGCAGCGTGTCTTCCTCCTGACCGATCGGGACCATCCGGTGCCGCCGGGCGAACGCCCGCGAGATGGTGCGCGTCACCAGGTCCATGTCCAGTTTGGTCGGGTCTATCTTCACGAACTCCATGCCCAGATCCTTGGCCAGGGCCTGCATGATCCGGTCCTCCAAGAGGAGCTTGCCCCCGCTGTCAGGCATCGGGAGCTGAAAAGAGGCCAGGACCTCGATCGGCGACAGACTGGTCTGCACCTGCGGCCGCCCCTTCCTCACGAACTGGACCTCACGCAGTTGCTTGGCAAGGCGCGCCCGCTGTGGCCGCTCCTTTACGATCACTTCCTTCTTCTGCGTGAGCGTCATCGCGCCCTCCCGGAGCAGCAGGTCCGTGATGCTCTCCATCGTGATCACCTTGCTGTCCCCGATCAGGCTCTTGCCCGCATTATTGTTGTTTTCCGTGGCCATCCTCCACCCTTGTGATTCTCGACTTTTTACTTTTTCCTTCACTCTTGTCCAAAATAGGCCGTAAGAAAACCGCCAAGACGCCAAGGATCGCCAAGTAAAACCTGATGTTTCTTGGCGGCCCAGCAAAGAACAACTCGGGAGCGTTGGCCCCAACCGGCTTGGCGAACCGACCGACGGGAGCGCCAAGCAAGAAACATTCGCACCCAAGCCCTCTTTAAATCATGTTAAAAAATAATCCTTGGCGCTCTTGGCGTCTTGGCGGTTCTCCGGTCCGTTTATTTTGGACAGCACTGTTTTTCCTTTTTACTTTTTAAAGTCCTATCTCGCTCCGGAGCCGCCGCGTCATCAGGTCGTGCACCGCCATCTTCGGCGATTTCTCGGCGTAGAGCAAGAGATAAATCTGCTCGATGATCGGCATCGAGACCTCCATCTTCTGCGTCAGCTTGTACACCGTGGCCGCGTTCCTCACGCCTTCCGCCACGCTCCTGGTCCCTCCCAGTATTTCGTTGAGCGTCTTGCCCTGCCCGATCTTGAGGCCCACCTGCCGGTTGCGCGACAGGTCGCCGGTGCAGGTCAGCACCAGGTCGCCCAGTCCCGCGAGCCCCGCGAACGTCATCGGGTTCGCGCCCATCCGGACGCCCAGCCGCGCCATCTCGGCCAGGCCGCGCGTGATGATGGCCGCCCGGGTGTTGAGGCCCAGGCCCATCCCGTCCGCCACTCCCACCGCGATCGCCACCGGGTTCTTGATCGCTCCCGCCAGCTCGACCCCGATCACGTCCGTCTGCGAATAGATGCGGAAGCTGTCCGACGACAAAGCGTATTGCACCTCCTCCGCCACCCGGATGTCACGGCACGCCGCCACCACCGCCGTCGGGACACCCAGCGCAACCTCCCGGGCAAAGCTCGGACCCGAAAGCGCCACCACCTTGCGGTGAATCTCCGACGGCGCCACCTCCTCGATCACACCCGTCATCGTGAGCAGGCTCTCGTCCTCGATCCCCTTCGTCGCCGTCACCAGGATCGCATTGCGCGGGATGAACGGCGCCGCCTCGTGCAGCACCTTGCGCGCCAGGTGCGAAGGCACCACCGAGAGCACCAGCTCCGCGCCCGTAAGCGCATAGGCCATGTCGTTGGTCGGCTCGATCGCCGCCGAGAGCGGGATGCCGGGAAGATACATCGTGTTCTCCCGACGCTCCCGGACGTCCGCCGCAACCTCCGCCTCGTAAACCCACAGCCGCGTCCGGTGCTTGTTCTCCGCGCAAAGCTGGGCCAGCGCCGTGCCCCACGCGCCGCCGCCGATCACCGCAACCTTCATCGCCGGGCTCTCCTCCCTCGCAATTCCTGCATGTCCTCAAAATAACCCAACACCCAACCTCCCGCAAGCCGCAACCCGGTCAAGGCCGCAAAGCCCCCTTCCCTCCTTTAGATGCATGATCCGCCTTCCCGGATTGAACATTCATCCCCGTTTTGCCATAATGGCCTGCAGCGTCCGCGAGACCGGACCAGAATTCTCAGGAGCAGGAACATGGTGAAGCGCATTGAAGTAAGATTCAAGCCCGGCGTCACCGACGCCATCGGAGCAGCCAAGAAACGGCGCCTCGAGCAGGACCTGGGCATTCATCTCCAAGCCGTCCATGCCGTGGACGTTTACACCATTGACAAGGACCTCTCCGAAGAGGACATCCGGAAATGTCTCATCGAGCTGCTCACCGATCCCTTGAACCAGGAGTCCGCCGCCGGACGGCCGGTGGGCCAGGACTTTGACTGGGCCATCGAGATCGGGTTCCTGCCCGGAGTCACCGACAACGTGGGCAACACCGCGCGGGAGGCCGTCAAGGACCTGCTCAAGACGGGCTTCACCGGCGATGAAGGCGTCTATTACGCCCGCCAATACCTGCTCAAGGGCGCGCTCACGCGCGAGCGGGTGGACAAGATCGCGGCCTGGCTCCATAACCCGCTGATCGAGCGCGTGCAGGTGAAGAGCTTCGAGCAGTTCGAGGACGGCGGCGGCATGGACCCGTGGGTCCCGAAGGTCAAGCTCCTGGCCAGCGGCCGGGTGGACGAGGTGGACCTCGAAGTCTCCGACGAAGAGCTCATCCGGCTGGGCAAGGACGGCGTGTTCGACCACGTTGACGAGAGCGGGCATGAGGTCCGGCGCGGGCCGCTCGCCCTTGACCTCGAATTCCTCCACGTCATCCGCGACTACTTCCGCAACGAGGGCAGAAAGCCCACCGACGTCGAGATCGAGGCCCTGGCCCAGACCTGGTCCGAGCACTGCAAGCACACCATCTTCGCCGCGCGGCTGGACGAGGTGGACTCGATCTTCAACACTTACATCAAGGCCGCGACCCGCGAGGTCCGCGAGCGGATGGGAGCGCGGGACTTCTGCGTGTCCGTGTTCTCCGACAACTCCGGCGTGATCCGCTTCACCGACGACTACGACGTGTGCTACAAGGTCGAGACCCACAACAGCCCCTCCGCCCTCGACCCCTACGGCGGCGCCATCACCGGCATCGTCGGAGTGAACCGCGACCCCATGGGCACCGGCCTGGGCGCCAAGCTCGCCATCAACATGTACGGCTTCTGCTTCGGCGACCCCTATTACCAAGGCGAGCTGCCCTTCCGCGGCAAGGGCGCGAAAAATCCCGTGCTCCATCCCAAGGTCATCTTCGAGGGCGTGCGCGTCGGCGTCGAGCACGGCGGCAACAAGTCCGGCATCCCCACGCCCTGGGGCTTCATCTTCTTTGACAGGCGCTACATGGGCAAGCCGCTCGTCTTCGTCGGCACCGTGGGCCTCATCCCCCATTCGCTGAACGGACGCGGCTCGCACGAGAAGAACGCCCGCCCCGGCGACCTCATCGTCATGGCCGGCGGACGCGTGGGCAAGGACGGCATCCACGGCGCCACCTTCTCCTCCGAAGGACTCCACGAGGGCAGCCCGGCCTCCGCCGTCCAGATCGGCGACCCCATCACCCAGAAGAAAATGCACGATGCCCAGCTCGAGCTCCGCGACCAGGGATTCTACACCTCGGTCACCGACAACGGCGCCGGCGGCCTGTCCAGCTCGGTCGGAGAGATGGCCCGCCAGAGCGGAGGCCTCGAAGTCGAGCTTAGCAAGGTCCCGGTCAAGTACGCCGGGCTGCTCCCCTATGAGACCTGGATCTCCGAGAGCCAGGAGCGCATGACCTACGCCGTGCTTCCAGAAAACCTCGACCAGTTCATGGCCGTCATGAAGCGACACGACGTGGAGGCCACCGTGATCGGAAGGTTCACCGACTCCTCCCGCTGCCGCGTCTTATTCGACAACAGGACCGTCATGGACGTGGACATGCATTTCCTCCATGACGGCGCGCCCCAGCTCAAGCTCAAATCGTCATGGTCGCCGCCCGAGCTCGAAGAGCCGGAGATCGAGGAAAAAGAAGATTACACCTCCGACCTCATCGCCATGGCCGGCCGACTCAACCTCTGCTCCCGCGAGTACGTGGTCCGCCAGTATGACCACGAGGTCCAGGGCACAAGCGTGATCAAGCCGCTCGTCGGCCTGAACCTCGACGTGCACCAGGACGCCGCCGTGGTCCGACCCCTGCTCGATTCCATGGCCGGCCTTGCCCTGTCCTCCGGCATCCATCCCTGGTACGGCGACATTGATCCATACGCCATGGCCCAAGCCGGCATTGATACCGCCATCAAGAACGTCGTCGCCGTGGGCGCGGACCCGGACCGCGTCGCCATCCTCGACAACTTCTGCTGGTGCTCGTCCAACGAGCCCGGGCGCCTGGGCCAGCTCAAACGCGCCGCCCGCGCCTGCTACGACGCCGCCTCCCTCTTCGCCGCGCCCTTCATCTCCGGCAAGGACAGCATGTTCAACGACTTCAAGGGCTACGATGCCCTGGACAATCCCGTCAAAATCTCCATCCCGCCCACGCTCCTCATCTCCAGCCTCGCCATCGTCCCCGACGTGCGCCGATGCGTCACGCTTGACCCGAAAATCTTGGGCGACCTCGTGTACATGATCGGAACGACCCGCGACGAGCTCGGAGGCTCCGAGTATTACGCCTACCTGGGAGAGCGCGACGGCAAAGAGCGCCTGGTCGGGTTGAACGTCCCACGCCTGGACGCGCTCCAGGCCCGCGCTCGCTACGGCAAGATCTTTCGCGCCATCGAGAACGGACTGCTCGCGAGCTGCGCGCCCATTGGCCCCGGCGGACTCGCCTTCACCCTCGCCAAAATGGCCATGGCCGCCGAGTGCGGCCTGTCCCTCGACCTCTCATCTTTACCCCGCGAATGCCCCCTGCCCTCTTATAAAATCCTCTTCTCCGAAAGCCTCTCCCGCTTCGTGGTCACCGTGGCCCCCACGAGCCGCGACGCCTTCGAGAAAATCATGGCCGGAGAACCCATTGACCTCATCGGCAAAGTGACCGACACCGGCCGACTCATGGCCCGCGGACCATCCGGCGACGTCATCCTCGACGCGGACGTGGGCGATCTTAAGAGGTCTTACAAGAAGACACTGGGATGGTGACATTTGCAGTGCGGCGGCACGACGCCGCTTTCATTGGCGTTGAGCGTAAGGGAAGATTTTTTTAACCGCAGAGACGCAGAGGGCGCAGAGATAAAAATATCATAATGAATTCTCTAAGTTCTCTGCGGCTCCGCGGTGATATTCAGCGCTATTGGCGTTGCGACGCCAATGAGTGCGGCGTCGTGCCGCTTGCAGCGGTGCAACCGCCGCACTCCAAAGCCGACTGGCAATTCCCGCCCTTCCGTGTTATATATAATCTTGAGACAGGCCCCGCCTGTCTCCACTTATTAGCAAAAACCTTGAAAGGGGGGTAACCATACCATGGTCAGCGATGAAACATTCACCGACCGCCGCCGCAAAATGAAACGCCATAAAAAGGGCCAGGCCAGAAAGCGCAAGCTCCGCGCCCAGGGCAGCACGCAATCCTTCTCGATCGAGCCTAAATAAGAATTTTCAGCGAATTAGATTCGCACGGAGGCGCGGAGCTCACCGAGGGAAGAATTTCTGATTTTCCTCCGTGAACTCCGTGCCTCTTTGTGTTGCAGATGAAGGAGTGAACCCATGAAACGATTGTTGCTGATCTTGATGGCCGTGCTGGTCTGCTTCGTGTTTTCGCGGCAGCTTCGGAGCTCGGCGGCTATCGAGTACGACGTGGTCGTGGTCGGCGCCGGGGGCGGCGGCCTGGGCGCGGCGGCCAAGCTGGCGCGGGCCGGGATGAAGGTCCTGGTCCTGGAGCAGCATGACAAGGTGGGCGGATACATGACGGCCTTCGAGCGGCCGCCCTATGTCTTCGAGGTCTCGCTCCACGCCCTGGACGGATTGAACCAGGACTTCGGCATGAACCGGCCGCTGTTCCGCGAGCTGGGCATCCTCGACAAGGTCAAGCTCGTCGAGCTGGACCCATTTTACCGCGCCATCTACCCGGACTTCACCATGGACGTTCCAACTGACCCCGTAAAATACAAGGCCCTGCTCATCGCGCAGTTCCCGCAGGAAAAGAAAGGCATCGAGAAGCTCTTTCGCACCATGGACAACATGGGTTACGCCATCCAGGCGCTGATCGCCCTGCAATCCGGTGATCAGAAAACAGCCGGCATGACGCTGCTCAAGCACCCGCTTGCCCTATGGCCCATGAAAAAGTATTCCAAAAAGAGCCTCTCCCGGATGATGGACAATTACATTCACGACCCCAAGCTCCGGGCCGTCTTCACCTGGCTCTGTAACTATGCCGGCGTTCCGCCCGAGGACTATCCGGCCGAGGAATTCCTGGGCATGTGGGCCAGCTACCATTACGGCGGCGCCTGGTACGTCGTGGGCGGCTCGCAGGCGGTGTCGAATGCTCTGGCAAAGGTGATCGAGGAGAACGGCGGCAAGGTCGAGACCGGAAGCCTGGTGACAAAGATCGTGATCGAAAACGGCCGCGCGGCCGCGGTGCAGACCAGGGACGGCCGCGAGTATCGCGCGCGCTACGTGGTATCCAACGCCAATGCCCCGGACACCATGAACAAGCTGGTGGGCCGCGAGAACCTGCCGCCGGAATATCTGGCCCAGCTCGACTCTCTCCGCATCGGCCCCTCCATCTTCCAGGTTTACCTGGGCGTGGACTATGACTACCGGCCGATCTTCGGCCGCGCCCATTGCATTTCCGTCGCGGAAACCTATGACACGATGGAAGGCTTTTCTTACGGCCGGGAAGGCGTCCCCGAAAAAGTGGGTTATGCCCTGGTCAACTACTCCGTGGTGGACCCGGGCGCGGCGCCTGAAGGAAAGAACGTCATCGGCATCACCACCTACATGCCCTACGACTGGCAAAACGGCTGGCACGAAAACGAGAGCTACGAAAAGTACAAGGCCCTGAAGGAAGAGGTCGCGCTAATCCTGGTCCGGCGGGCGGAGAAGATCCTGCCGGGCCTTAGCTCGCACGTCGAGGTCATGGAAGTAGGCTCGCCCCGGACCATGGAACACTTCACCCTGAACCCGAAAGGCGCGGTCTACGGCTGGGACAGCGCCATGGACCAGAAAGGCAAAAGACTGCCCCAGCAAACCCCCATCCCCAACCTCTTCCTCGCCGGCGCCTGGACCAACGCCGCCGGCCAGAACGGGGTCATGCGCTCCGGCGTCACGGCCGCGAATAAAATCCTGGAACGGGAAAAAGGCGCGCGGGGCAAATAGGAGACCAGAGAAGGCCGGTTCACCGGCCTTGGGCCTTGGTATAGGCCCGTGCTTTAGCGAGGGTGGTAGCACGGGTTTGCAACCCGTGCCCGGACCCCGTTTTAACGGGATTCTCGAAACAGAGGATTTATCCGGCGGCTAAAGCCAGGGCAAGGCAAGGACGTTAAAACGCCCTTCCTGTACCTTTTCGCCGCTCTATACCCGCCATAAATGGCGGGCCTGCACGCCGGAGAAAAAAGCCCGATGAATCGGGCTTGCTCTACACCTGCTCTACCTATCCGCAACTTTCCATGCCCCTTAAAACTTTCCCGCCCGCCGTCCGTTTTACATGAGCAACGATCTCGATCCCCGCGCCCCGGATTGAAAATCGCCGAGCGGAGCGTGGTATGATGATCGGATAGGGGACCCGTGAATTTTCCAAGACCGAGCAAAGGAGGCTTGATGCCATGAAGAGAGTTGTTGTTTTATTGGCGATGCTGTTGGCCGCGGTGGCCGGCCTGAATGTGTCCGTCGCGTCCAAGCCCGCCGCCGTGCAGGACGTGTTCATCTCGGCGCCGGACGAGCTGGATCCGGGCTCACCCGCGGCTTTTCGCGTGGTGGTGATGGAGGCCACCGGCCTTCAGGAATCGCGGCCATTACAGGGCGCGGACGTGGAGGTGTGGCTCATTGGCAAGGGCGTGAACAAGCGGCTCATCAAGGCCAGGACCGACCGGGACGGCACGGTGAGCGAGAGCGCGCGGGTGCCGGATGTACCGGCGTCCGACGACTACGAACTCGCGGTTAGGGTCTCTTCGGCGCTGGGCCAGGTCGAGAAGAAGCACGCGGCCAAGCTCGCGCCGCACTACAACATCCTGCTCTCTCTGGACAAGCCTCTGTACCAGCCGGGCCAGCTCATCCACATGCGGGCGGTCGCGCTCCGGCTCGCGGATCTCCGGCCGGTCGCTAAAACCAGGGTGACCATCGAGGTCGAGGACCCGCAGGGCAACAAGGTCTTCAAGAAGCTGGGCGACACCGACGCCTACGGCATCTTCAGCGGCGACTTCCAGCTCGCGGACGAGATCCGGCTCGGCGACTACACGGTGCGGGCGAAGGTGGGCGACCGCGAGGTCGAGCGCATGGTCACGATCAAGCGCTACGTGCTGCCCAAGTTCAAGGTCACGCTCGACACCAACAAGCAGTTCTACCGGCCCGGCGAAAAGCTCACCGGCACCGTGAAAGCCAACTATTTTTTCGGCAAGCCGATTGACGGCGGCCAGGTAAAGGTCACGGCGCAGGCGTTCGACTTCGAGTTCCACGCCGTGGCCGAGGCCATTGGCAAGACCGATGCCTCCGGCAACTTCGAGTTCGAGATCACGCTGCCCGATTACTTCGCGGGCCAGCCGCTCGAACAGGGCGACGCCTTCGTGAAGCTGGACGCCGAGGTCACGGACAACGCCAAGCACTCCGAAACCGCCATGGTCCAGCGCAAGGTCGCAAGCGCCGACCTCCGCCTCGAGCTGGTTCCGGAGGCCGGACGGCTCATCCCCGGCGTCGAGAACAGAATCTACGCGGTGGTCACCACGCCCGACGACCAGCCGGTCGCCGCCACCGTGAAGCTCAGCGTTACGGGCAAAGAGTTCAACGTCCCGAGCGACGACACCGGCATCGCCGAGTTTTTCGTGACGCCCAAGGCCGAGGACTTCAAGCGCGCGCCCGACGGCAAGTTCAGCCTGCCCGTCACCGCATCGGCCCAGGACAAGCAGGGCCGCCGGGTCGAGGTCTCGCGCGAGCTCTCCGCCGACAACCTCCGCGACAACGTGCTCCTTTCAACCGACCGCGCCATCTACACCGCCGGCAACGACATGAACGTCACCGTGCTCTCCACCATGCAAAAAGGCAGCGTTTACCTCGACGTGATCAAAAACACGCGCACCGTGCTCACCCGCTCCCTTGAGTTCAGCGACGGCAAGGCCGCGGAGCGCGTCGCCATCGGGCCCGACCTCTTCGGAACCATCGAGCTGCACGCCTACGTGATCCTGCCCTCCGGCGAGATCATGCGCGACACCAAGGTCATCTACGTCGAGCAGAGCGACGACCTCAACATCGCCGTGTCGCTGGACAAGGACACCTACCGGCCGGGAGAGGAGGCCAGGCTGGTGTTCAAGGTGACGGACAAAAAGGGCCAGGGCCACGCCGCGGCGCTCGGCGTCTCGGTGGTGGACGAGAGCGTGTTCGCGATCCAGGACATGCAGCCCGGCCTCTTGAAGGTCTACTTCACGCTGGAAAAGGAGCTGGCCAAGCCGCGCTACGAGATCCACTTCGCGCCCGGCGGCCAGAGCGTCGAGTCGCTGATCCAGGACCGGGGCGACGCCATGAACAAACGCGACAAGGTCATGCGCGTCCTGCTGGCCGGCGTGGAAAAGCCCACGGCGCCCGGCTGGGAGGAGAACCCGGCCAAGGACCGCATGCAAAAGGAGCAGCAGAACTTCCAGACATTCGCCTACTCCTTCTTTACCTACGCCTATGCTCACCCGTTCCTGGAAAAGGCCCGGGGCGGAAAGTGGCAATATAAAAAGGACGTGGCCGCCCAGATGGTCGCGGACAAGGCGCTCGACAAGCAGTACGCCTATGACTCCTTCGGCTCTCCCTACGACCCGGCCATGCTCACCACGCTCGACCCCGCGCTTGACCTGAACACCGTGGCCGGCGGCGTGGCTTCATACCGCATCATGATGATCTACAACGGGCTGCAAAATTATTACGGCGCGGAGCAGCAGTCATGGCTCGACAAGATGTTCGAGGGCGGAGAGCTCAAAGACCTGCCGCCCGACATCATGGACGCGCTGGTGGAGAAAAAGTACCTGGACCAGGCCATGAGCGTTGACCCCTGGGGCAAGGGCTACATCGTGAAGCGTCTCGATAAGCCCGCGGCCAATCCTTACAGCGACCTGTTCAAGTATTACGAGATCAAGTCCGCGGGGCCCGACGGCAAGGCCGGCACCGGCGACGACGTCTCCGATCCCTACCTTTACGCCCGCCTGCCCTACCTGAACCAGATGGGATGGGGAGGAGGATGGGAAGATGAAGGCCGCGGCGGATGGAAATTAATGCGGGCGCTCGGCGCCGCCGGTGACGTGATGATGAAGGAACAAGCCATGGCCATGCCCGCGATGGCGCCGCCCGCCTCCGGCGAGGCCCCCCGCAAGGCGAACGGCGGCAAAGACGGAGACAAAGCCGCGCCCGGCATCCGCGTGCGCGAGTATTTCCCGGAGACCCTGTGGTGGGCGCCGGCGCTGATCACCGATCCCTTTGGCAAGGCCTCGCTCACCATCCCCATGGCCGATTCGATCACCACCTGGCGCTTGACCGCGCTCGGCCATTCCTCGGACGGCCTGGTCGGGTCCGCCGCTTCCGGCATCCGCGTGTTCCAGGACTTTTTCGTGGACATTGACTTCCCGGTCGCGCTCACGCAGGGCGACGAGGTGGAGGTGCCGGTGGCCGTGTATAACTATCTGCCCGGGTCGCAGCGCATCACCCTCGAAGTCCGCGAGCACGACGGCTTTGACCTGCTCAGCGAGTCCAAGCAGACGCTCACGCTGTCCTCGGGCCAGGTGGACGTGCGCTATTTCCGGGTCAAGGCCATCAAGGTCGGCAAGCATACTCTCACGGTTTACGCGGTGGGCAGCAAGATGAGCGACGCCATCAAAAGGAGCGTGGACGTGGTCCCGAACGGGCTGCGCATGGAGGTCGTGAGGAACGGCCGCATCACCGGCCCGCTCGCCGAGACCATCGAGGTCCCGGAATTCGCCATCAACGACGCCAGCCGCGTCATGGTAAAAATCTACCCCGGCGTGTTCGCCTCGGTGGTCGAGGGCCTGGACGGCATCTTCCGCATGCCGTCCGGCTGCTTCGAGCAGACCACCTCCATTACCTACCCCAACGTCATGGTCCTGGCCTACATGAAAAAATCCAAGATCATCAAGCCCGACCTGCAGATGAAGGCCGAGGGCTTCATCAACCTGGGCTACCAGCGGCTGCTCTCGTTCGAGGTCCCGGGCGGCGGCTTCGAGTGGTTCGGCAACCCGCCCGCCAACAAGGTGCTCACCGCCTACGGGCTCATGGAGTTCTCCGACATGAGCAAGGTCTATAACATTGACGAGACCGTGATCACCAGAACCCAGAACTGGCTCGCGTCCCAGCAGGAAAAGGACGGGTCGTGGAAGCCGGTCGAGCATTGGCTGGAGACCCTGTCCGGCGACGACTTCTCGCGCTCGACCGAGCTCAACACCGCTTACATCGCCTGGGCGCTCGCCGACACCGGCTACAAGGGCGAGGCGACCCAAAAAGCCATCGCGTACCTCAAGGCCAACCTGAAGAACATCAGCGACGCCTACACGCTCGCGCTCGCCGTGAACGCCCTGGTCAGCGCGAACAGGGACGACGCCGACGCCAAGGACCTGCTCCGCCGCCTCGACGGCATCAAGATCGAGGACCAAAAGACCGGCACCATTCACTGGGAGCCCAAGGGCAAGACCGCGGTCAACGGCGACGGCCGCTCCGCCTCGATCGAGACGACCTCTTTGATTCTCTACGCCATGGTCAAGGCCGGCATGTATGCCCCGACCGTTAACAAGGGGCTCGCCTGGATCAGCCAGCAGAAGGACGCGTTCGGGACCTTCCAGTCCACCCAGGCCACCGTGCTCTCCATGAAGGCCCTGCTCGCCGCCGAGGAAGGCAAGGCCCCCAACGTCCGCGGCGACGTGGTCGTGTCTTTAAAGGACCGCAAGGAGACGGTGAGCATCACGCCGGAGAATTCCGACGTGCTGCGCCTGATTGACTTCAAGGACCAGACCGCCACGGGCCGGCACACGGTGGACCTCCAGGCGCCGCCGGACCTCGGCCTCATGTACCAGGTCGTGGGCATCTATTACGTGCCGTGGGACCGCGTGAAGAAGATGGAGCAGAAGCCGCTCCTTTCCCTGGACCTCAAGTACGACCGCGCCAAGCTCAAAGCCGACGACCTGCTCACCGCCTCCGTCACCGCGGCCTACCACGGCGACAAGGCCACCGACATGGTCATCCTCGACCTCGGCATCCCCCCCGGGTTCAGCCTGGTCCCCGACGCCCTGGACCGGCTCAAGGGAAAGAACACCATCGAGAAGTACACCGCCACCGGCCGCCAGATCACCGTGTACGTCCGCCGCATGGAGGCCGGGAAGCCGCTCACCTTCTCCTACCAGCTCAAGGCCAAGTTCCCGGTCAAGGCCCAGACGCCCAAGTCCACGGTCTACGAATACTACAACCCGGACCGCAAGGCCGAGGTCAAGCCGGTGCCCATCGAGGTAACTAAATAGAGTGAGACATTGAAAATACCGTGGAGACGCAGAGAACGCGGAGAGAATTTTTTATTGACATTTTTTCGGTTCATCCGGTTAAAGAGCGGGTCTGCTCGTGGAGATTGAATAACCGGAGTTGAAAGTAATCCATCCACCTGTCGTTTAACCGGATGAACCATAAGAAAGAGTCTGGAATTTATCCTTAAAATTCTTGGCATCCTTGTTATTCATTTTCTTATCAGTGCTGTCCAAAATAAACGGACCGGAGAACCGCCAAGACGCCAAGAGCGCCAAGGATTATTTTTAAACACGATTTTAAGAGGGCTTGGGTGCGAATGTTTCTTGCTTGGCGCTCCCGTCGGCCGGTTCGCCAAGC
>DATKZS010000223.1:0-30326 GCA_035527835.1 bacterium | reverse complement strand
GCTGACCTCCATGGGTATCTGCGCAGCACCCAGCGCCAGCCCACGGTGGTCCGCTCCTTTTTCCGCGCGCCCAGCGTGCGCTACGCGGCGGCATGAAAATGAGGGAAAATTGTCCAAATTACCTTGCTCCCCTTAATAATAGGGAAGGTAGGGTTTTAAAGACTTTCGTTGCTGACGAGACTGTCAGAATGATTGAGGAGAGAGAATCTTACCTCTACATTCAGACTAATTACAGCATTTATGTAATTCAAGACGATAGAGTCGTTAATCACATTGATATTGGAAAAGGAGAACTTTGCTCTTTCGCCACTTGGGGATTCATCACAAAAAGCGGATATATCGTCTCGCTGTATACTCGCGACGGAAGTTTGATAGGCAATATCAATTTCTCAAAAGAGCCGTGTGAAATTGTGCCAGTCCAAAGCGGCACAATCATCTATACCCAAAAGGAACGAATCAAGTTTACAATCTCATGATATGACGAGATCAAGCGGTTCGCGGAGTACAAGAGTTGGCGCCGGGCAACTCACATGAGCGGGCAAGATCATTTTTTATTGAGCATCTCCCGTGCCATCTCCCGGAAGCGCCCGCCCAGCTCGGGGTGATGGAGCGCGTAGTGGAGGGTGGCTTCGAGGAAGCCCAATTTGTCGCCGGCGTCGAAGCGGAGGCCGTCGAAGATGCGGCCCATGATTTTTCCCTCGCGGGCGCGGCGCTTGATGGCGTCGGTGATCTGGATCTCGGAGCCGATGCCGGGAGGCGTCTGGGCGATGGCGTCGAAGATGTCGGGGGTGAAGAGGTAGCGGGCCACGATGCCGAGGTTGGAGGGGGCCTCTTCCGGCTTGGGCTTTTCGATGCAGTCCAGGACCCGGACCACCTTGTCCGCCACCGGCTCGAACTTGACCATGCCGTACCACGACACCTGGTGGGGCGGCGTCTCGATCAGGCCGACCACGGACTCCCCGTATTTCTCGTACACGTCCATTAGCTGTTTGCATCCCGGGTACTCCGGGCAGAAGATCATGTCGTCGGGAAGCATGACCACGAACGGCTCGTCGCCCACCACGCCCCGCGCGCACCCGATGGCGTGGCCCAGGCCCAGCGGCCGCTCCTGCCGCACCGCGATGATCTCGCAAAGACCGTTCAGGCGCCGCACCTCATCCAAGAGCGCCGTCTTCTTCTTCTCCTTGAGCGCGTCCTCCAGCTCCGGCGCCGCGTCAAAGTGGCTTGCAAGCTGGTCCTTGCCCCGCGAGACCACCAGCACCACCTGCTCAATCCCCGACGCCGCCGCCTCCTCAACCATGTACTGGATCAGAGGCTTGTCCACCACCGGGATCATCTCCTTGGGAAAACACTTGGTCGCGGGCAAAAACCTCGTGCCCAGCCCCGCCGCCGGGATCACCGCCTTCCTGATCTTCATGCCTCTCCTCGCCATTAATAACTTCCTCGCCGCTGCAGCAGTTTAGCGTAGTTTACCACGATGCCGGAAAACGTTCTAGTGCCCTGCTTAAGGTGAAGGGCGCGCCCCGATTTTGCTTGCGGGCAGGCGCGCAGTCAATACCCGCCATTCTTTCGGCCTGGCGGGTTCCGGTCCCGAGCAAATCTTCGGCCACCCAGACGGTCGGCTCATCCCGGTCTGACCTGGGCCGGACAGAAACAACCCTTCCCGCCTCCTTTTGCCCCCCGCGGTTTCAGCCCTTTTGTCACGGTTGGAAATTTTTTATTTTTCAACTTAGCGTTAACTATCTGAAATAAAAGATGAATATTTAGAGGAAGTGATTTTTAAGAGGAAGAGGCCCATTTTTTTCTTGACAAAGCAAATAAATTGGTTTACTAAGTCACATAGTAAACCAATGCAGGGAAGGTGACATCAATAACTGACAGCTCCTCATGCCGCGAGGCGGCGCCCGGAAATAATGAAAAGATTTTTGACAGGATTAACAGGATGTTCCGGAGCGAGTAGATGCTTATTTTCTTTCATCCTGTTCATCCTGTTAATCCTGTCAAAAATTATTTTCTGAGCAGAACATGGGAAAAAAGCCGCGTTCACGAAAGATCGGAGCGGCGACCATATTCAGAAGGGACCATGAAAATCGGAAAGCCTTTCAAGCAAACTCATGATTTCGAGCACATGAGGAAGGTCATGATGCGCGAGACCACGTCCGGTCCGGTGCCGATTTTCGAGGGCGTGGTGGACGCGGAGATCGCCTGCGCGATTCTCGGCTGGAATTTTCCCATGGACCGGGTGGCGGAGTTTTCCGATCCCGGCCCCCGGCCGACGCTCTCGCAGATGTGGTTCGGGTTCAAGCTGATGCGCATGGCCATCGCCTTTTATAAAGGGATGGGATACGACTATGTCATCATGACCCCCATTATTCTCATGCCCCGGACGGCCAAGCACCTCCGCAAGAACCCCAAGCAGGAGGACCTGGTCCGGGCCTGGCAGAACGAGCATGAGGGACTGATCCGCAACCGGGAGGACTTTGAGCGGTTCCCCTGGCCCTCGCCCCGGTCCGTCAACATGGCGCCCATCAGTTTCACCCAATGGCGCATTCCCCGGACCATGAAGGTCATCGCCTTCAGCATCGGGATTTTCGAGGACCTGCGCTGTCTGCTGGGGTTCGAGCAGATGGCGATGAAGAGCATCGAGGAGCCCGACCTGGTGACCGACATTCTTGACAAGCTGCACGAGATCGAGCTGGCCGCCCTGGAAAAATGCGCGGCCCACAAGGGGGTGGGCGCGTTCATCTATGCCGACGACCTGGCCTTCAACAACGGGACCATGATGTCGCCGCGATGGATCCGGGAAAACCTGATTCCCCGCTACCGGCGTTCGGCCGAGGCGGTCCATCGCCACGGCAAGCCCTTCCTCTTTCATTCCTGCGGCCAGATTGACGCGATCATGGAGGACCTGATCGAGACGGTGGGGATAGACGGCCGCCACTCCTTCCAGGACAACATCGAGCCGGTGGAGGAGGTGTACAAAAAGTACCACGACCGCATCTGCATCATCGGCGGGGTGGACGTGGACCTCTTGGCGCGGGGCACCGTGGAGCAAGTCCGGAAGAGGACTCGACGGATTCTTGAAGTTTGCGCTCCCGGCGGCGGCTACATCATGGGCTCAGGCAATTCCGTGACCAACTACTGCAAGGTCGAGAACTATTTCGCCATGCTCGACGAGACCCGGAAATGGAACGGGGAGCATTAAAGCGCCCCGGCCGGCTCGGAGACCGGGGAGAGTAGCGGACCAAGGCCGAGAGTCATCGGCGGGGTGCAAGGAGGCGGCAATGAATAAATCGTCGGTGTCATGGGCGCTGGCCGCATTGCTGTTCGCGCCTTTTTCCGGCCAGGCGGCGGAAGATCTTCTGGCGCGGGCGGACGCGGCCTGGGCCGGCCGGGACAACAAGGCGCAGACGTTGGTCGCGATCCAGCTCTATGAGCAATACGCGGCCCGGAACCCGGCGGACGCGGCGGTCCGCGTCAAGCTGGCCCACGCGACCTGCTGGGCCTTTGAGCAGGACCCGGAGATGGGCAAGGACCGGGTGATCGAGCTCATGGAAAAGGGGATCAAGGCGTGCAACGAAGTGCTGGCGCGGGACGAGGACAACCCGGGTGCGAATTACTGGCTGATGTGGAACATGGCGGGCAAGACCCTGATGAAGGGGGTCTTCTCGGGCTTCGCGTTCAAGGAGGCCCTGGTGGCCACCATCATGGTGTCCAAGAGCGACGTCGGGTACGAGTACGGCGGGGTCTATTGCTATTGGGCGCTGGTGATCAACTCGCTGCCCTCTCTGCTGGGCCGGTTTTTCCACTTCTCGAACGATGACGCGATCTGGCTCTATCAGCGCGCCATCAAGATCGAGCCGCGCTACCTCAGGAACCACTTCTTCCTGGGCGCCGCCAACCAACTGGGCGGCAAGAAAGACCAGGCGCGGAAGGAATACCGGTTCTGCGTGAGCCAGCCCGATGATGCCCTTCCCGGGGCCGTGCCCGAGAACCGGCTCTACAAGAGACTGGCCCAGGAAGCGATCAAGAATCTGTAGGGAGGCGCGGCATGAAGATCGGGACGCCGTTCAAGCGGCAAACCGATTTCGGCCCAATGCTGATGGAACGAGGAGAACTGAATGTCAACGGAAACCATGAGCGGACGGGAGAGGATCATGGCCGCGCTGCGCGGCGAGGACGTTGACCGCATTCCGTGGTCGCCCTGCATTGACGGCTATTTCCTGGGCGGGGTGGACCAGGTGGACGGCTTCCGGAGGATCGGGGCCGACGCCATGCTCCGGCATATCGTCAACTACCTCGGGACCCTGCCTTATTACCTCACCTCCACGATCCCCGGCAAGAAGATGCTCTGGACCAAGAAGCAGCGGACCGTGGATGGAGTGACCGAGATTAATTACGAGACCCCGCTCGGTACTTTGACCGAGCAATTCAAGTATAACCCCGAATCTCCCAACATTCCCTGGACCACCCGCCGCCGCGTCCGGACCATCGAGGACGTCAAGATCCTCACCTGGATGTACGAGGTGGCTGAATTCGTGCCCATGCCCTACATGTTCGACCTGGCCGAAAAGCGCATCGGCGACGACGGCATCTCAACCATCTCCGTTCCCGGCACCCCCATGCTCACCATCCTCAACAGCGAGATGGATATTGATACCTTCTGGTACCTCTACTTCGACCACACCGAGGCGATGGAGGAGCTGTTCGAGGCCATGCACGGGATGGTGAAAAGGATCTGCCGGGCCTGCGCCGAGGGCAAGGCGCCCGTGATCATCGAGTACGAAAACCTGTCGTCAACCCTGGTCTCGCCCAAAATCTGGGAAAAATACGCGCCGCGCTGGTACCGGGAGTATTACGAAATCCTCCACCCGGCCGGCAAGATTTTACTTAGTCACGCCTGCGGCCACCTGTTCGAGTTCGGAGAGGCCATCGGAAGCCTGGCCCTCGACGGCTTGGTGGACGTGGCCACGCCGCCCACCGGGAGCCTTCCCGACCTGGCCACCGCCCGCCGGCTGTGGGGACCGGAAAAATTCATCATGGGCGGGATTGACGCCACGGCCTTCGCCTCGAAAGAGCCCGCGGACCTCAAGGAATACACGCGGGAGGTGCTCCGGAACATGGGCGACGGCCGGCGCATGGCCCTGGGTTCCAACGACGCGGTGCCGAAAAACACCACCTGGGAAAGGCTCCAGGCGGTGACCGAAGTGGTCCGGGAGCACGGGACGTTTCCGCTGAACCGGGCCTAGGGAAGAAGAGACGGAGGACCGGGAGCTTGCCGTGAAATACATAGTTATCATCGGTACGTTAATGGCGCTGGCCGCGGCGGCGCCGGCCCAGGATGACTGGGTCGTTTTCAAGGGCCAGGTGAACGGTCCGGTGGCGTCGCCCGCGGCCGACCCGCTCGCGGCTTTCCGGCACCGGCAGCTCAAGGGGATTTTCTGGGACGAGGCCTACTACCATCACATGAATTTTCCCGACGGCTCCATGGTCACGGTGTCGGTGGGGTTCGACATTACCCAGGCCACCGTCATGTTCGTGCTGGGCCGGCCCGGCATGAAGGCATTTCGGGAGCTGGTGTTCGTGGACAACAGCGAGGTCAAGTTCGACGCGGACGGCTTTGGCATGACCATGGGCCCGAACCGGTTGTGGCTCAAGGGCGATAAATATTTCATGCACCTGGAGATGGACACGGTGAAGGCGGACATCAAATACGACATTTTGTCGCCCCCCTATACTTACGGTGATGGGAGGGTGGTGAACCCGAACGGCAAGGTTTACAGCACCTATACCCTGCCCATCCCGTGGGCGCGGGCCAAGGTGGAGGCGGTGTGCGACGGCCAGAGCTACAGCTTGAAGGGCTTCGGCACCATGAACCATGACAACCAGGTGCGCAATCCGGCTTATGCGCAGACGCAATGGCGGGTGTTCTGGTTTTTCGGCGAGGACCACATGTTCGCGGTCACGGATTTCAACGAGCCGGAGCAGTTTGGCGGGAAGCTGATTCAGCGGCTGGTGTTCGTGGACCAGGGCGGCCGGATGTTCGCTTCGACTTCTTATCCGCTTTCGTGGGACTACTGGGAAGAGGTCCCGGAGATCAAGTTCCGCTTTCCGCGCCATTACCAGCTCCGGGCGGAGGGTGGGGGAGCGACGCTCACGGCGGAGGTCCGGGTGAGCGAGCTCTTGCTCCGGGAGGACCTTTACAGCAACCTGCCCCCGAGCCTGGAAATGGCCAAGCATTTTTTCAGAAACGGCTGGGTTGACGACCGTTGGTGCGATTACACGATCAAGTACAGCCGGGACGGGACAACGTCCACCTACCAGGGCCGGGGGATCGGAAGATGGATGCACCTGGAAGAGAAGTAGGCCGGATGGGCCCGAAGGAAAAGGAGGGGTCGGCATGACATTCAGGACGCCGTTTCAAGACCGTCCGGACTTTGAGCACATGCGCCAGGTCCTGATGCGTGAGACCAAGCAAGGCCCGGTGCCGCTGCTTGAATTCGAGGTGGACCCCGAGCATATGATCGAGCTCAGCGGCAATAATTTCCCCCTGGAAAAGCTGCCCCAGGTCTGGAACGTGGTCGGCGGGCTAACCATCGAGATAGCCAAGCTCGGGATTCAATTAATGGACCTGTCCATTGCCTTTTCCGAGGCCACCAACTACGACTACGTGACCATGCTCCCGATCGTGTCTATCCCCACTACTCCCATGCAAATCCAGGCCAACCCTCAACAAGGCGGCAAAATGCGCGCGTGGCAGGGGGAGCATGACGGCCTCATCAATAACCGCGAGGAGTTCGATGCCTACCCCTGGCCTCACGTCAACACGGTCAACATTCTGCCCATCCAATACGCCGCGCCTCGGCTGCCGCCGGGGTCCAAGGTCATGGCCCTGATCGTCGGCATTTTCGAGAACCTGCGGGCATTGATGGGTTTCGAGGGCATGGCCGTGGCCACGGTGGACCAGCCGGACCTGGTCCAGGACATCCTGGAGCGGCTCACGGTGCTGACCGTGAATCTGGTGGACAAGGCCGCGGCCCATCCCGCGACCGGCGCCATCTTTTACGCCGACGACATGGCCTTCAACACCCAGACCATGATCTCGCCCAAGCTCCTGCGCGAGTGGGTCATCCCCCGCCACCAGCGCATCGCCCAAGCCTGCCATAAGCACGGCAAGCCCTTCCTGCTCCACGCCTGCGGCCAGATAGACCCCCTGATGGAGGACCTGATCGAGGTCGTGGGCATAGACGCCAAGCACAGCTTCCAGGACAACATCGAGCCGGTCGAGGAAACGTACTTTAAATACGGCGGCCGCATTTCCATCATCGGCGGGCTCGACGTTGACCTGATGGCGCGGGGCACCGAGGCCGAGGTGCGGAAAAGGGCCCGGCAGATCCTGGAAACCTGCGCGCCCGATGGAGGGTTCTGCATGGGCTCGGGAAACTCGGTCACCAACTTCTGCAAGATGGAAAACTACCTGGCCATGGTGGATGAGACCAGGCAATGGAACCAGGAGCACGCATGACCAGCGCCGGCGAATGGAGCATTTTTCCGACCCAGGTCAACGGCCCCGGGCCTTTCAAGGGCGGCGTGGACCCCGCGCTTTTCCGCCACGAGCAGATAAAGAACGCCTCCTGGTCCGAGGATTACTACCACCACCTGAGTTTCCCGGACGGGACGATGATGACCGTGCTCATCGGGTTCAACAACAACGAGGCGTCCGTGCTCTTTGTCCTGGCCCGGCCGGGGGCGAAAATCATGCGGGAGCAGGAGACCTATAAGAACAAGAAAGTGACGTGGCAAGACGAGGGGTTCGGGGCCGCCATCGGCCCGAACCGGATGTGGCTCGAGGGTGACAAGTATCACCTGGAGCTGGAGCTCGGCAGGGTCAAGGCCCGGATCACCTACGACCCGCTGGCGGCGGGCTGCGCCTGGGGCGACGGCATGGTCAGGTATCCGGACGGCAAGAGCTTCGCCTGTTACAAGCTCCCCATCCCCTGGGCCCGGGTCCACGTGGAGGCGGTGGTGGAAGGCAAGGAGTACCGCCTTGACGGCCTGGGCAACATGAGCCTCGACAACCAGGTGCTCTCGATCATGCACACGCCGCCGCGGTGGAGGTTCTTCTGGTTCCTGGGCGAGGACCACGCGCTCATGCTCACCGAGTACAACGCGCAGCCGCAGTTCGGCGAGACCCTGGTGCAGCGGCTCACGTTCATGGACCGGGCGGGCGCGTTCACCTCCACCGCTTACGAACTCAAGTGGGACGACTGGGTGGAGGAGCAAAAGGTCGCCTTCCGGTATCCGAAACATTACGCGCTGGCGGCCGAGGCCGGGGGAGTACAGCTGACGGCGGAGGCGCGCGCGGGCGAATTGCTGCTCAAGGAGGACCTGTTCAGCAACCTGCCCGCGGTGGTGCGGACCATCGCCAAGACCATGACCAAGAACGGATGGGTCTACGACTGGCTGGGAGATTATTCCATCGCGGTCACGCGGGAAGGCCGGCGGGAAACGTACTCCGGCCGCGGCGTGGTGCGGTGGATGGCGTTGGAAGAGAAATAAAAGGCGTGAGACGTCCATACAGGATCCTGGGGCGCGTGGAAGGGCGGGGAGCAAAGCTCACGCTGGAGGTGAACAAAGGGCCGGGGCATCGTCCGCTGGACGAACCTGGAAAAGGAGTAAACCATGCTCAAGGAAAAAAGCGGATGTGAGCAAACAACGGGCGCGGTGGGGAGCGAGGTCCACAGGGTATCGCTCACCGACCAGGTGATCGCGGTGCTCCGGAAGGAAATCTTCACGGGAGTGTACCAGCCGGGTGACAAGCTGCCGCCGGAGCGCGAGCTGGCCGAGCGCTTCGGCATCTCGCGGAGCACCCTGCGCAAGGCCCTGCTCCTGCTCGCGCAGGAGGGATGGATCGAGATCGTGCAGGGACGCAGCAACGCGGTCAAGGACTTCCGGACCAGCGTGGGCATCGAGGTCCTGCCCGACCTCTTCTTCGAGAGCCCCGAGGCCGTGATCAGCCTCCAGCTCCTCGAAACCATGACCGAGAACGGGATCTGGGAATGCCAGCAGATCATGATCGCGGCCTCCAAAAACGCCACCGCCGCCGATGAGCCGTTGCTGATGGCCATCCTCGAACGCCAGACCGACCAGACCCCGATCACGGAATTCTACGAGAACGAGTTCCAACTCTACCGCGAGCTGCTCCGCATCGGCGGAGACCTCATCCTGCAGATGACCTATAACTCGGAGGTGAGGCTCTCCCGCAAGCTCCTGGCCCTCGGGATCGTCAAGGAGCCGCCCTTCCCTCTGCAAAAATATCATGAGATCAACCGCGGCCTGATCCAGGCCGTGTGCGCCCATGACGTAGAGAGGATCAAGACCCTGGTCGAGTCCTCCAAGCCGGACGTCAGAAACATGTTCGTGCGCATCGTCCAGAACATGGGCCGGAACCGGAGCAAGTGATGGACATCTGGAGAGCGTTGTTGAAGATGAAGGCGCCGGGGGACCGCCAGCCGGACTTCGAGCGGTTCCGCCGATCGCTGCTCGGCAATGAGCCGGGGCCGGTGACGGTGGGCGACATCTTCGCCGACTTCGAGACGGTGAGCCATCTGCTCCAGGAGCCGGTGCTGGATTACATCTCGCTGGCGGAGGACCCGGACCAGAAGATCACCATGAAGGACCTGTGGTGGGGCTATAAGTTCGTGGGACAGACCATCAGGTTCTGCTGCCTGGCCGGATGGGACTATTGCTGGTCGTACAGCATCATCCCGTTCAAGGGCTTCGCTTTCCAGGTCACCGACAACACCTCCTCCGAGGTCAAGGACGGCAAGAGGGGATGGCTCAACGACAACCGCGGCCCCATCATGAGCTGGGACGACTTCAAGCGCTTCCGCTGGCCTCGCGACATCAAGGCCGTCAACGCCATGTCGCGGACCATGGCCAAGCGCGTGCCGGACGGCATGAAGGTGATGGTGATCCCGGGCGGAGTGTTCGAGTGGACCACCTGGCTCATGGGCCTGGTCCCCTTTTCCTACGCCCTGGCCGACCAGCCGGACCTGGTGGACGCCGTGATTGAAAAGGTCACGTCCCTGATCGCCGCGGTGGTGGAAGACATCATGACCGAGCCCAACGTCGGCGGCATCTTCATGGGCGACGACCTCGGCTTCTACTCCGGGACCTTTGTCTCGCCCCGCGTGCTCCGCGAGAAGTTCCTGCCCCGCACCAGGCAGATCGTGGACATCACCCATAAAGCGGGCGGCGTGTTCGTGCTCCATACCTGCGGCAACATGTACGCGGTCATGGACGACATCATCGCCATGGGGGTGGACGCCAAGCACAGCTACGAGGACAAGATCATGCCGGTGGAAGAGGTCCACGCCAAATGGGGCGACCGCATCGGCATCATCGGCGGAGTGGACATGAACCTGATGGCCAAAGGCTCCGAGGATGAAGTGCGGGCCCGCACCCGCCAGGTCCTGGATCTCTGCGCCACCAAAGGCCGCTATGTCCTGGGAACGGGCAATTCCGTGGCCAACTACGTGCCGCTCGGCAATTACCTGGCCATGATTGACGAGGGCCATAAGTGGAACCGCGAACATTTCGGCCGCGACTACTGAATCCAGGCCCGCGCGCGGATAGCGGGCGAATAAAAAAAGGAGAGCAGTTATGGAAAGATTGAAGGAGATGATTTTGAAAGGCAGGGCCAAGGAGACGGTGGAGCAGGTGAAAAAGCTCCTCGACGCCGGGGCCGATCCGGGGACCATGTTGCAGGAGGCCATGATCCCGGCCATGGACGAGGTGGGAGACCTGTTCTCGAAGGGCGAGTACTTCGTGCCGGAGATGCTGGTGGCGGCGCGGGCCATGCAGCAGGGGCTTTCCGTGCTGAAGCCCCGCCTGGTCGCGTCCGGGATCGAGCCCATCGGCAAGGTAATCATCGGCACGGTCAAGGGCGACCTGCACGACATCGGCAAGAACCTGGTGGTGATGGCGCTGGAGGGCGCGGGCTTCGAGGTCATTGACCTGGGCACCGACGTGGCGCCGGCCAAGTTCGTGGACGCCATCAAGGAGCACAAGCCGCAGGTGGTGGGCCTCTCCGCGCTGCTCACCACCACCATGCTGGCGATGAAGGACACGGTCAAGGCCATCGAGGAAGCGGGCATCCGCGGCCAGGTCAAGATCATGATCGGCGGCGCTCCCCTCCGCCAGGAGTTCTGCGACGAGGTGGGCGCGGACTTTTACGGTCCCGATCCCACCGCGGGCCGCAACTTCGCCCGCCTCGTGGTTACCGGCGAGGCATGAGACATGGTGGGGCCGACACTCCTGTCGGCCAAGCGGATGGGGGACAAGAGTGTAACCCCCACCTCATATTTCCATCATCGCCTGATGAGGAGCGAACCATGAACGACACCATTTCCAGCCGGCTCGGCCCGGTGGCCGCCATGGCAGCGGTCCGCCCTGGACTCAAGGCCCGGCAGGTCACGACCCACACTCACGAGCAAATGCGCATCGGGTCCCACGAATACTTCAAGGACGTGGGCCACTGGGACTTCAAGCCGATCCCGGCGCAAAGCTCCTGGGAGTTCCCGCTGATGGAGGGACCAGGGTGCGTGACCGCGATCTGGATTACCGTGGCCGGACGCATGATCGAGGCCGTGCGCAGGAAGCGCGTGCCCGCGCACAAATACCTGTGGATCAACATCTACTATGACGGCGAAAAAACGCCCGCGGTGTCCGCGCCCATCGGCCACTTCTTCGGCAACGGGACCACCAGGTACGTGAGCTTCTCGAGCAAGTTCGTCGGCATGACCTCCGGCGGCTACTACTGCTACCTGCCCATGCCCTTCAAGCGCTCCTGCCGCGTGGTCATGGAGAACCGCCACTCGAAGCGGGACATCCAGCTCTTTTACGGCGCCATCTCGTATATGCAGGCCCCGGAGCTTCCCCCGGACGCCGGCTGTCTGCACGCGCAGTACCACGAGCGCGACTTCCGTGGATCCAGGGACATCAGCGAATCCATGATTCCCAATGACCCGCACCTGGTCCTGGAGGAGAACGCGGGGCCGGGCCATTTCGCCGGGATGACCCTCGCTTTTTATCCCAACCATCCGCTGAAGTCGCGCATCAAGCTGCCGTTCCTGGCCTTTCCCTACCTGGAGGGGAACCTGAAGGTTTACGTTGACGATGAGGTCGGGGACCAGGGCCCGGCCATGATCGCCAAACCGCTCGGCTCGCCGCAGGGCCCGCAATCCATCGAGTGCACCGGGGTGGAGGACTATTTTCTGTCGGGCTGGTACTACATCAGCGGCCCGTTCGCGGCGCTCTACCACGGCTGCCCGGTGCGTTCGATGTGGAGCGGGGTGGTGAGCCAGTACCGCTTCCACGAGGCCGACCCGTATCCGTGGAACTCCCGCATCCGCATGACCATGACCCACGGCGAGTTCGACAACGTGGACTGCAAAATGGAGAGCCTGGCGTTCTATTACAAGCAGACCGGGTAATCCATCCGGGCTTCCGTCAACGAAGGGGAAGGAAGAATTTTGCCGCAGATGAACGCAGATGAACGCAGATGAACGCAGATAAATAAAATCTCTTTCCGGATCAATCTGCGTTCATCTGCGTTCATCTGCGGCGAGAAAGAATTTTTTACCATTTACGGACCTGTCAATAAGGACAACAGCCATGGACCATGACATCCTCTCCTCCTTCGACTTCATGGAGCAGTTCCCCGTGCTCCACGACCTGGTCATCTGCCGCAACATCTCGGCGCATGACAAAAAGGGCGGGAACGACAACGGCTTCACCAACAAGGCCGAGTTCATCCGGCTCGAGGGCGAACGGACCACGGTCCTGCTCGACGCGGTCGGGCCGGCCTGCATCAAGTACTTCGCGGCCTTCTGGAAGAACCATCAAATGCTCCACCCCGGGTTCGTCGAGCGACGCCAGCTCAAGCGGCTGGGCAAGGTCAACTACTATTTCGACCGCGAGAGTTCTCCCCGGATCAGCACGCCCTTGAAGGAATCCGTCGGCAAGCCGCCCCATGTCTATCCGCTGGCCTTGACCGCGGAGGAATCAACCGGCACGACCCTGTCCTATGTCCCCATGCCGTTCCAGGACCATCTCAAGGTCACGGTGGACGGCGGCAAGACCGGGTCGTTCGGGCTGCATTACTGGTACCACTGCTACCCGGCCGGGACGAAAGTGCCGGCCTGGACCGAGGGCCGGGATTTGGGCGACGCCCCACGGCAATTTCTTCCGGAAACGGCCTGGAAGCCCGCGGGGGCTGCCGTTCATGAACTGAACAATCTGAATATCAAGCCGGGCGAAACTCACGATGTCTTCCGTTCCGACCGGGCCGGGACCGTGAAATGCATCCGGATGTCCGTCCCGCAAAAGGATTCGGTCCTCCGCAAACTCTGGCTCAAGGCCTGGTGGGACAGCGACGAACAGCCTTCGCTCGAATGTCCGCTCTCGCTGCTCTTTGCCATTGAGAACCGTTTCCCCGACTATCCGAAGCGAAAGCGAAGGATTGATAAGAACGCGGACATGAAAGGCGTAATCGTCGGTCAGGACCGGGAGGGACTCTTCTTCCTGCGGTTGCCCATGCCTTTTTCGAAACGCGCGCGCATTGCCATTACCAACAGAAATGAAGAAGAAACGACCATCGCCCGGGTGAGAATCGAATCGGACGACCAGGCGACCCCCGGCCTGGGCTCCTCCGCTGGATACCTGCGCACCCAGTTCCGCGAGTCGCACGACCTCACCCCCGGCCGCGACTATCTGATGCTGCAGGTAATGGGCCGCGGCAAGATCGCCGGATGCGTGCTCGCGGTCGAGGAAACCCCCGAGAACTTCCTGGAAGGAGACGAGCGCATCTACGTTGACGGCAGCCGCTCGCCCGCCATCATCGGCGACGCCACCGAAACGTTCTTTAACGGCTCCTGGTACTTTTTGGATCGGGCCTTTGCCTGCCCCATCCACGGCGCGCCGACCTTCCGCCTGACGACCTATCTGGATAGAAATCTTCTCTCCGACATCACCATGTACCGCTTCCACCCCACCGAGTTCGTCCCCTTTAGGAGCGAAGCGCGCTTCTCCATCCAGCACGGCGGTTTCAACGAAGTCCCCGGCCACTACCGCAGCCTGGTCTTCTATTATCATCTGCCGGCGCCCAGTCTTTTTCAGACGGATTATCTGGACATGGCCGATCAGGAAGACCTCTCCGCGCACGGCTTCGCCGGGCCGGGTCCCGTCAAGATGGGCAAACGTGATGGATTTTTTGAGGGCGAATTCAACGGCCAGGACATCGGGACCATCAAGAGACCGTGGTGGGTACCACCTATCTGGTGGATGCTCTACTGGACGTTCATCGGAGGCAATCGCCGGGAACCGCCCCCTGACTCGCCGGACAGGGTGGGCTTTAGCGTGGCCGAGCATGAAGCGCCTTATGAGTTCACGGCCCGAATTGACCCGGACGCCGACGCGGTCATGCTCCGCCGCGTCCTGGATCAGTCCGTGCACGATCAGAAAGCGGCGGTCGAGGTGGACGGCCGGCCCGCCGCCACCTGGTTCAACACCGGCAACAACAAATGGAAGATCTTCGCGGAGGACGACATCATCCTCGATCCCGCCGCGACCCGGGGCAAGGACAAGATCACGCTCCGCATCGTGCCGCAGTCGAAAATTTTCACCGCCGCGGAATACACGGTGTTCTCCATCAAGGCACGGTGACCCGGAGACGGAAACCATCTGATGAGCCGGTTCAAACAGCACTTTGCAGCCATTGCACTGGTCGGCATAGCCGCTTTCCTGGGCCTGCCGGGCTGCGCGGACCCGGCGCCGCCTCCGGGCGGACCCGTCCGGGGCCAGGCCGCGCCGCCCGCGCCAGTGCTCCAGGCCTTCGACTTCATGCAACAGCTCCCCGTGCTCCACGACCTGGTCCTGTGCCGGAACCTGGCCGCCCACGACAAGAAAGGCGGAAACGACAACGGCTTTTCCAACAAGGCCGAGTTCGTGCGCAAGGGCAAGGGGATCTCCGTGGTGGCGCTGGACATGGCCGGTCCCGGCTGCGTGTTCAGCATGGCCGCGCTGTGGATGGACCATCCCGTCCTGCACCCTGACTGGCTGGAGCGGATGCAGACCCGGCTCCTCGGAAACGTCAAGTTCTTTTTCGATGATGAGAACGAGCCGCGAATCAACACACCGCTCAAGGACCTCATCGGCCCGGCCCCCTTCAGCTCCCCCTTCTGCTTTACCGCGGACCAGAGCGCCGGCGCCTATGTCTCCTATGTGCCCCTGCCGTTCCAGGACGGTTTGCGGGTTACGGTGGACGGAGGCCGCCTGCCCATGTGGGACCTGGAATTCTGGTATCACTCGTATCCCGCGGGCACGGCCCTGCCGAGCTGGACCCGCATGGACTTATCTTCCGCCGCCGCGGCGCTCGATCCGGAAACGGCCTGGCAGCCCGCGGGCCCGGTCATTCGCGAGGTGGAGGATCTCGCCATCGGGCCGGGCGAGACCCGCGAATTCTTCCGCTCCGATACCGGCGGAACCATCAAGTGCATCCGGATGCGGCTCCCGGAGGACGACGACGTCCTGAAAACCATGATGCTCGAAGCCTGGTGGGACGACGACCGGGAGCCATCGCTCGCGGTACCGCTTTCGATGTTTTTCGCCGTCGAGAACCGCTTTAGCAAAACGGAAATGGCCATCAACGATCATGCGGCGATGCGGGGCGTGATCGTCGGCCAGGACCGGGAAGGACTATTTTTCCTGCGCCTGCCCATGCCCTTTGCCCGGAGCGCGCGCCTGGCTCTCGAGAACCGAGGGCCGGCCGCCGCAACCATCGCGCTGGCGCGAGTCGAGTCCGACGGGCGCGTGGTCCCGGGGCTGGGCCGGTCCGCCGGATATTTGCGCGCGCGGTTCCGCGAGTCGCATCAGCTCACGCCGGGAGCGGATTACCATGCCGCCGAGATCCGGGGCCGCGGCCAGATCGTGGGGATCGTGCTCGCGGTCGCGGACACCAACGAGACCTTTCTGGAAGGCGACGAGCGCATTTACGCGGACGGCAGCCGCTCGCCGCTCGCCATGGGCGAAGGCACCGAGACCTATTTTTACGGCAACTGGTATTTCCTGGAGAGCGCCTTCGCCCTCCCGCTCCACGGCGCGCCCGTCTTCCGGATGAAAACCCGCGAATACGGCGACCGCGCTGACGTGACCATGTATCGGTTCCACGTCACCGACTTCATCCCGTTCCGGAGCGGGGCCCGGTTTTCCATCCAGCACGGCGGGTTCAACGAGGTGGCGGGAAACTATCGCAGCCTGGTTTTTTATTACCACCTGCCCGAGCCGGGAATGGCGCGGACCGATTATTTCAGCGTGGCCGACGCCGCCGGGCTCGAGGCCCACGGCTTTTCCGGCACGCCTGCCCGGACCCGCCTTCGCGACGGGTTTTTCGAGGGCGAAAAAAACGGCCAGGACCTGGGGCTCAAGAAAAGGCCGGACTGGATCAGCCCGATGGTCTGGACGGCCCTGATGACGGCGCGGGGAAATTTTCATGACCCGCCCGACGACTCGCCGGACCGGGTGAGCTTCATCGTGGCCGAGCATGAAGCGCCTTATGAGTTCACGGCCCGCATTGACCCGGCCGCGGAAGCGGTCATGCTCCGCCGCGTGCTCGATCAGAGCGTGTTTGACCAGAAAGCCACGGTCGAGGTTGATGGCCGGCCCGCCGCCACCTGGTTCAACACCGGCAACAACAAGTGGAAGATCTTCGCGGAAGACGACCTGATTCTCGACCCCGCCGCGACGCGGGGCAAGGACAAGATCACGCTCCGCATCGTGCCGCGCTCGAAAATTTTCACCGCCGCGGAATACACGGTGTTCTCGATCGTATTGCCGGGGCGGGAATGAGGCCGTTGAAAAAAGGGGACCTGAGAAAAGGAGAGAGGAAAATGTTTTCAACTACAGTTACGAAGATGCTGGGGATCAAGTACCCGATCGTGGGCGGGACCATGATGTCCATCAGCAACGCGGATTTCACCGCCGCGATCTCGAACGCCGGCGGGCTGGGGATCCTGAACTCCGCCATGTACAACACGCGCGAGGAATTCGCCGCGGCCGTGGACCGGGTCCAGGAATTGACCAGGGAGCCCTTCGCGGTCAACATCAACCTCTTTCCGGCGATGCGCAAGTTCGACAACAAGGTGTACGTCGAGGTCATGGCGGAGAAAGGCGTCAAGATCGTCGAGACCTCCGGCCACTCGGCGCCCGCCGACCTGGCCGGGCCGTTCAAGGAAGCCAAGATGACGTGGATCCACAAGTGCGTGGGGGTCCAATACGCCCGGAAAGCGCGGGAGCTGGGCGCGGACATCGTGACGGTGGTGGGGTATGAAAACGGCGGCGCCACCGGCAAGCTCGACCTCGGCGCCATGGTGATGGTCCCGGCCGTGGTCCGGGCCGTGGACGTTCCGGTGATCGGAGGGGGAGGGGTGTCGGACGGCCACGGCCTGGTGGCCATGCTCGCGCTCGGCGCCCAGGCCGCCATCATGGGGACGCGGCTGCTCACCACCCAGGAGTGCCCCGTCCATCCCAAACTGAAGGAGGCCCTGGTCAACGCCACCGAGCTGGACACCATGCTGATCATGCGCTCCATCGGCGCCAACCACCGGGTCTGGAACAACGCGGCCGCGAAAAAGTGCGCCCAGATCGAAGCGGCGAAAGGGTCATTCAACGAGGTAATCAGCATCGTGGCCGGAGACAAGGCCCGCCGGATGTACCAGGATGGAGACCTTGACGCCGGCGTCATCTCCTGCGGACAGGGGGTCGGGCTGTGCCGCGATGTCCCGACGGTCGCCGATCTTTTCCAGCGGATCATGAAGGAGGCCCGGGAAATCGTCAGCGGCCTGGCCGCGAGCTGACCGGGCCAGGCAGGAGCTTGCGACATGACACGGACGTTGTTTATAGGCATTGACGGCGGCATGAGCAAGACCGAAGCCGCCGTGATCAATGAAGACGGCGCGCTCATGGCCTTTACGCGCGGCCCGGGCTCGGCCATCATGGGAATCCCGTCAAAGAATGCCTGCGGCTCGCTCATAAAAAACGCCACCGAGGCCTGCCGCCAGGCCGGGGTTTCCATTGAAGACGCGGCGGCGTGGGGCATCGGACTCAGCGGGATTGATTTCCCCGATGAATTCGACCGGCAACATGCGGCCCTGTCCGAGGGACTTGGCATCCCTCCCGGGCGGCTGAAGCTGGCCAATGACGCCATCGCGGCCCTGTGGGGGGCCACTAATGCCAGGGCCGCGGCGATCATCCAGCACGGGTCCGCCTTTACCGCCGCTTTCCGCGGGGAGCCCGGCAGCGAGACCTTGTTCGACCATCTCGACGTGGGCGGCATCTTCGACATCCGGCAGGAGCTGGTGAAGGCCGTCGGCCGCATGATTGACGGCCGCCTGCCGAAAACGGGCCTGCTGGACGCGGCATTAAAGCACTACGGCATTGAACTTCCCGACTCTTACGCCGAGAAGATATTCCGGCGGCGGATCAACATCCAACTCTTGCTCTCCACGCCGCCGCTGATTTTTGACGCCTGGCGGCAAGGAGACCCGGCCGCGGCCATGCTGGTTGAGCGGGCCGCGGATGATTACGTGACCGCGGCGGCGGCGATGATCGAGCGGACGCAAGCCGATGACGCGGCGGTATGTTTCGGCGGGGGCGTGATCGGAGAGGGCGGGGAAGCCCTGCAATCCGTGTTGGCCGATAAGCTGCGGGTTGCCTGTTCCGCGGCCAGGGTGGAACCGCCGCGGCTGCGGCCGGCCCTGGGCGCGGCCCTCATGGCCGCACACGCGCACGGCCTTGATCCCTCCGTTTTGTTCGACGCTCTGGCGAAGGAGAAAATGCCGTGAAGCGGCTCACCCAATACGCTTGTCCCGTGGAAGTTCACGACTCTCCCGAGGAGCTGGGCCAGGCCCTCGCCGGCCACGTTGCCGGCCTCATTCATGCCGCCAACCGCGCCGGCAAGCCGTTCGTCCTGGGATGCCCCGGCGGAAGAAGCGCGGTGACGACCTATCAGGCGCTGGGAAAGGCCGCCGCCAGGCAAGGGCTCGATCTCGGCCGGCTCATCATCGCGATGATGGATGAATACGTGGCGGCCGCCGGCCCCGCTTTCGTGGCCTGTGACAGCGCCGCGCACTATAGCTGCCTCCGCTTCGCCCGGGAGCGGATCCAGGCCGTTCTCAATCAGGGCCTGCCCGCCGCGCGTCGTGTCCCGGAATCCAACATCTGGATGCCGGACCCGGCGCGTCCGGAAGACTATGACCGGCGTCTGGAAAACGCCGGCGGCATTGACTTGTTCATCTTAGCCTCCGGCGCCAGCGACGGCCACGTGGCGTTCAACCCGCCGGGGACGTCCTGGTCCAGCCGGACCCGCGTGGTCGAGCTGGCCCAGACCACGCGCCGCGATAACATGGCGACCTTTCCTGAATTCTCCGACATTGGTGAGGTCCCTTCCCACGGCGTCACCGTTGGACTGGGCACCATTCGCGCTCTCTCCCGCGAGGCCGTGCTCATCATGCACGGGCCGGACAAAAGGGAGGCCGCGCGCCGGCTGCTGGAATATGACGGATTTGACGAGGCCTGGCCCGCGAGCTGCGTTTTCACGGCCGCGAACGGCCGCATCCTGCTCGACCAGGCCGCCGCTCCCGCTCTGGCCGAAAGCGGGACCCGCCGGCGGGCCGGGTTGATAGGGGGGTAATTTTGCCGGACACATTAAAGGTATGTATCGTGGGCGCCGGGAGCTCCTACACCCCCGAGCTGATCGCCGGGATCCTGGCCCACCCGGTTGCAGAGCTGCCGATCGGCGCCGTCAGCATGCATGACGTTGATCCCGGCCGCCTCGCGGTCATGGCGGCGTTGGCCGGGCGCATGGCGGCCGCCAAGGGCCGCGCCATCCGGATTGAGTCCGGCGGCCGGTTGGAGCCGCTCATCGAGGGCAGCGATTTCGTCATCACCCAGATCCGCGTGGGCGGCATGGCGGCGCGGTACCAGGATGAATCAATCCCGCTCAAGCACGGCGTGATCGGCCAGGAGACCACGGGCCCGGGCGGCATGTTCAAGGCGCTGCGCACCATCCCGGCCATGCTGGAAATCGCGCGCCAGGTCGAGCGCATCGCTCCCCACGCCTTCATCCTGAATTATACCAATCCCAGCGGCATCATCACCGAAGCCGTCAGCCGCCATACCGGCGCCAAAATCATCGGCCTGTGCTCCGGCATCCCGACCATGCAGGTCCTGCTCGCCGCGATGCTCAAGAAGAATTTCCCCCGGTTGAAAAGCTATACCGTGGGGCTCAATCACCTGGGTTTCCTCTATCGCTTCACCAGCGACGGCGCGGACGTCACCGACAAGGTCATTGACCGGCTGCTGGAAATGGCGCGCGCATCCGGCGGCTCGTTTTTCTTCGGGGACCCGAAGTTGATCGCGATGGTCCGCGCGGTCCCGATCATGTACGTGGACCATTACTACTACCACCGCCTGAAGACCCTGGGCGAATTACAAAAAGGCGGGCCGACCCGCGCGCAACAGATCATGGACATCGAAAAGGAAATTTTCGAGCAGGCCGCGGACCCTCATCTGGCGGCCAAGCCCCGGGCCCTGCAGCAACGGGGAGGGCTAGGGTACTCCGATATTACGTTCGAGTTCATCAAGGCAATCCGCCATGACCGCGGCCGGGAGCTGGTCTGCACCGTGTTGAATCATGGCGCGGTTGACGGGATTGACGCGGAGGCCGGGGTGGAGATCGTCTGCCGCGTCGGCCGCAGCGGGCCCGAGGCCTTGCCCGTGGGCCCGATACCGCTGGCCTATCGCGGGCTGGTCCAGGCCGTGAAAACATACGAGAGCCTGACCGTCCGGGCGGCGGTGGAGGGGCGCCGGGAGCTGGCGGTGCTGGCCCTGACCAATCATCCCCTGGTCGGCGACCATGCCCTGGCGGAGTCGCTGGTGGATGAATTGTCCGCGGCCCATGCGATCCAGTGGGGGAGAGGCTGCGGTTGAAACCGCACGGTGAAGGATGAAGGGAGAAAGTAAAATGAAAGGTTCCAAGGACAAGTTGGTGGTGGGAGCGGGTCCGGCCGGCCTGGTGGCCGCCATCAACCTCAAACGCGAGGGCTTCAACGTGATCCTTAAGGAGAAGCAGGCGCGGGTCGGCGGCGAGCCGGGCTGGCACCCGTCGGTCCACACCACCCCGGTGGACGACCCGGGCCTGTATGACTACATCGGCATCAAGTGCGCCGATGCCTTCGTGGACAGCACCGAGGTCCTCAAAGTCCTGGTCGGAGGCAAGGAGGTGCCGGGGATGAAGAACGTCTTCGGCAAGATGGGCATGAAGAACACCGAGCGCGGCGACCGGCCGACCTCCCTTGACAGCATCCTCTTCCGGATCGCCGAAAAGGAAGGCGTGGAATTCGAGTTCGGCCGCCCCTTCACCGAGGCCGACCTGGCCCAGGCCCCGAAAGGCACCATCCTCGCCACCGGCCTGACCCCCGGAATGTACGAGTGGCTGGGCATCGAGCACACCGTGTTCGCCGGCTACTGGGCCAACACCGAGACCGGACCCGGGTTCGTCTCCAACACCTTTTACCTCGGCCAGTTCTCCAACGAGTACGGATACGCCTGCGCCATGAACGGTATCTGGTACGTGCTTCTCTACGCCCGCCGCGACGTGGACCCGGCGCTGCTCGAAAAATTCCGCGCGGTCCTGGCCGACGTCGAGGGCAAGACCTTTGACCAGTGGCGCCGCTTCCAGGGGCACACGCCCAAGGGGCCGCGCCTTTTCAGCAAGGACTTCATCTTGGCCGGCACCCTGGCGGGGGTCGTCGAGCCGGCCTTCGGCGGCGGCATCACCGGCGCGCTGCTCTCCGGCAAGATCGCGGCCATGGCCGTAACCGAGCCCGACCGCGCCCAGGCCGAGTTCAAACGCTTCACCGACGGCATCATCACCCACATCGCCCGCAAGAAGGCGAAAGTGGGCTACACGCCCACCATCCAGATGGGCAAGGTATGGTTCGACGTGAAATAAAACGGACGGGCGGCGCGGGCTGGCGGCGGTTTTATGATCGAAAATGAACGCTGATCCGATCCTCCGATTGAACAAGCTGACGACCATGGAATCTGAAATCAATACGAACCATGCCGACCTGCGCACCTTCTGGATGCTGGTGGCGGCGATGGCGTTTGCCGGGGCGGGCGGCGGATTCGAGGTGCCGCTGGTGGTGAAAATCACCGGGTTTTACGGCATTTCCGACAGCATTTTCGGCCTGATGCTGGGGCTGACCACGGTGGTGATGGGCGTGGCGAGCGTGCCCTGGGGCTACTGGACGGACAGATACCGGCGCATCAAGCTGCTGATTATCTCCATGGGCTTCATCTTCGCTTGCATGTTGACGCTCGCCCTTTGCCTGCAATTGCGTCTGCCTTTTTGGATGTTTTTCACGGTGAATCTGCTTTGGGGCTTTGGCCTCGCCGGCATCGGGCCGATCACCGCCAGCATGGCGATGGACAGCGTTCCTCTGCCCCAACGCGGCGCCGCCTTCGGCTGGTTCGGCGTGGCGTTTGGGGGCGGCGGGGCCTTGGGCATGTTAATGGCTTCGGGCTGTATGCAACTGCATCTGAGTCTGGCTTTGACCTATCTGCTGGACGCGATCGTGCAGGGGATTTTTTTCCTGGCGCTGTTTTCATTCGCGGAGCCCCGCCGCGGCGTGCAGGACGAGGCCCTGCACGACGCGCTCCGCGCCGGCCAGGGGGAATATAATTATGCCATCGAGCCGCATGACCTGAAAATGCTCGTGCAAAAACCCATCAACCTGCTCTTGGCGATAACCGGGGTGTTTGCCGGCTTTACGCCGGCGGTCTTGATGATATGGTTTGTGACCTTTGCCATGCGCAATCACGGCCTTTCCGAATTGGCGGCCACCGTGTTGACCCTGGTCGCGTTTGCGGGCCAGCCCGTCGGCAGCGTGGTGGGGGGCGTCCTGGCCGACCGCGCCTACCGCTGGAAACGCACGGGCCGGGTGGCGGTGATGTTTCTCACGGCCGCCTTGGCGCCGGTGTTCCTGATCGCCGCCTTTGCCCTGCCCTTCCGATTGTTCCCGTTCGTGCCCTTGATGATCCTGACCAACTTTTTCATCACGGCGGGCGCGCCGGCGGCGACCGCGATCAGCCTGGAGGTAAACCTGCCGGAGCACCGGGGAACGATCACGGCGTTTTATATCATCTGCGGCAGTCTGTCGCTGGGCCTGGCCTGGCTGATCCCGCCCCTCATCGCCGAGGCCTTCGGCGGCCAATACCAATACGCCATGATCATGTCCACCGCCGCTTACCTTCCCCTGATCATTACCTATTTCCTCATCAACTCCCGCATCGAAAAGGACCTCGATCACGTGAATAGCATCCTTGGCGAGCGGGCGAAACAAATTCAAAATCATGCCCGCGCGGGCCGGTCGGAATAAACGGTTAATGAAGCAGTGCTGTCCAAAATAAACGGACCGGAGAACCGCCAAGACGCCAAGAGCGCCAAGGATTATTTTTCAACACGATTTTAAGAGGGCTTGGGTGCGAATGTTTCTTGCTTGGCGCTCCCATCGGCCGGTCCGCCAAGCCGGTTGGGGCCAACGCTCCGGAGCTGTTCTTTGCCGGGCCGCCAAGAAACATCATGATTTACTTGGCGATCCTTGGCGCTCTTGGTGTCTTGGCGGTTTTCTTACGGCCTGTTTTGGACAAGAGTGTTAATGAAGCATAACCCGCAAGAACATGGGAACTGAAAAAAAGACGAATCGCGCCAACCTTCGGACCTATTTTATCCTGCTTATCGCTATGGGGATTGCTGGGGCGGGCTACAATTTCGACGTGCCGCTGGTGGTGAAACTCACCGGCTTTTATAACATTTCCGACGGTGTTTTAGGCCTCCTGCTGGGACTGACAACCATGGTGATGGCCGCGGCGAGTGCGCCCTGGGGCTACTGGGCGGACAGACACCGCCGCGTCAACCTGATGAAAATTTCCATTGGGATCATCTTCACCTGCACGTTTTTGGTCGGCGCCTGCCTGCAATGCGGCCTTCCCTTCCGGGCGTTTTTTATCGTGAAACTTCTCTCCGGTCTCGGCTTCGCCGGAGTATTGCCCATCGCCTACAGCGCGGTCATGGACAGCGTTCCCCCCCGCCAACGGGGCACGGCTTTCGGTTGGATCAGCCTGGCCTACGCGGGCGGCGGCGCCATGGGCATGTTGATGGCGTCGGGATGCATGCAGATGGAACTTGGTCTTGGCGCAACCTATTTGCTGAGCGCGGCCGTGGAGGGAACGCTGCTGCTCTCCCTATTTTTCATGGTGGAACCGCGCCGCGGCTCCCAGGACGAGGCGCTCCAGGACGCGGTCGGATCGGGCATGGGCGAATATGGTTATCAGATCGAGCTGGGGGACTTGAAGGAGCTGGCCCGAAAACCGATCAACCTTCTTTTGGGCGCGAGCGCGGTGCTCTTTAATTTTCCGCCCGCAGTGCTGACCATCTGGTTCGTCACTTATTTAATGCGTAATCACGGACTGGGCGAACTGAGGGCCACGGAGTTGATGCTCGTATCCTTTTCAGGGCTGGGGATCGGCCTGGCGCTGGGCGGGACGATTTCCGACCTGGCCTGCAAATGGAAACGCTCGGGGCGGGTTTGGGTCATGATCCTCATGGCGGCGTTGGCCCCCGTGTTCCTGATCGCCGCCCTCTCCCTTCCCTTCCGGTTGATTTGGTTCGTGCCCTTAATGATCGCGGCCAATTTTTTCATCATCGGGGGCGGGCCGGCGTTAACGACGCTGAGCCTGGAGGTAAACCTGCCCGAGCATCGGGGAACGATCTCGGCGTTGTTGTCAATAGGGACGAGTATCGCGCTCGGGTTGGCCTGGTATGTCACCCCCCTCATCGCGGAGGCGCTGGGTGGAGGATACCACTATGCCCTGATCATGACCGCCGCCGCTTACGCGCCCCTGATCGTTACCTATCTCATGATTAAATCGCGGATGATGGAAGGCCTTGATCGCGTGACCTGCACTCTGGGAGAGCGAGCAAAACAGATTCAATATGATGCCGGCGGCCGGCCGGAATAGGAAGTTAATAAAGCAATATTAAATATAATTAAATATATATAATTAAAAGGCAATAACTGCCTTGTCAACCGATGCCGAAAGGAGTGGGAATGAACAAGAAGATTATTATGGCGGCGATGATGTTTTTTCTGGCCGCGGCCGCGGCGGGGGCCGCCGAACCGGCGGGCGTCTTATTGGAGGGGGTGGCGCCGGGTCCGGACGGAATGATTGACGTGCTCACGGTGTTCCCGCACCAGGACGACGAGTCTTACGCGGGCGGGACGCTGCTGGCGCTGATGGACGACCCGAGAGTGCGCGTCCACATTGCCTGCCTGACTCTCGGCGACAAGTCCGACGCCCGCTGGTTTCTGGGGGTTGATGAAGACGAGCTGGGCCGGATCCGGAGCGGCGAGTTGTTGAGCGCGGCCGCGGTCTACCAGGCGGTCGAGGTGATCCAGCTTGATTACCATGAC
Source organism: bacterium (assembly GCA_035527835.1). Taxonomy (GTDB): domain Bacteria; phylum RBG-13-61-14; class RBG-13-61-14; order RBG-13-61-14; family DATKZS01; genus DATKZS01. The sequence goes on along the minus strand of DATKZS010000223.1, from coordinate 4,731 downwards.
CAGGGCTTGAAGGGCGCGGACCAAGAGGAGCTGGTAAAGAAGATCGTCGCGATCATTGACCGGACCGGGGCCGAGGTGGTGATCACCCATGACCCCAGCGGTCTCACCCGGCACCCGGACCACGTCGCCTGCTCCGCCGCCGTCACTCAGGCATTTCCCTTGAGCGGCGCCCGCCGCCTCTACTACGCCACCCAACCCTGGTGGCTCTACGCGCAAACCTCCACCTTCACGCCTTTCCACGAGAAGGCCCCCCACGTCAAGCCGACGATAACCGTCAACATCCGTCCGCAGCTCACGCTGAAACGGCTCGCCATCTACGAGCACGTGAGCCAGAGGTTTTTCTCCCTGGTCGGCGTTTTGCTGGAGCAGGACGCCTTCATCCCCCGCGAATGGTTCGCGCTGGCCGCGGAAAATCAGGCGGCCGGCTCTGGCGGATAATGAGGCTCTGGAGAACTGAGCAAGGAGTGCGTACCCTGATGGACACGAAAGACTATTCCATGATTTTGGCGGCCGTCGGTCTGGTAATGTTGGCGCTGCTCTCGGCCCCGGCCCGGGCTGATGGGTCCCGATACGGCAAGGTCAGGACCCCGGTCGTGCCCGGCTTGAAATGGCTGTATACCCGCGTGACCAGGGCCATGGTCGCCCCCAATGTCGAGGACGTCGGCAGCGGCTCCATGTTTGAGACGGACTTGGCCGCGGAAGCTATTTTCGGGGCCTCCAACTACGCCACCGCGCTCGGCAACGGGCGGTTGTTCGTGGAAATTTCGCCGTGGGCCGAGCTGACGGTTTTCCGCTGGCCCAACCCCACCTACTCGGACCAGCTCCGGTACTTCACCTTGGCCAATGGCTTTATCAGCTTGAAGCCCCGGGCCGTGAGGATGGGAGACAACGCTCCCTGCCGGGATTGGAACCGGTATGGCCGGCCAATGGAGCCGTGCCCGGGGCTCGGCTCATCGGGCGGGGTCGTGACCGCGGGCGGCCAGGTCATCTGGTCGCACGATCCGGTCTGGCAAAGCTCCCGCCGCTTCGAGCCCGAAAGCGGCACGGCGCTGGTCACCGAGCTCCAGGGCGACAGCGTGACCATGGCCGTGGAAGACTTCATCCATCCGGAGCTCGACCTCATGGCCAGGAGCTTCACCATCAGCGGCCCCGCGAAAAAATTTCTGTACCATGCCACGTTCGCTCCCTTCATGGCCCGGCCCGGCGAGTACACGGCCAGCGACCCGAAAAGGGCCGGCTTCGCCGCCATCTACCTCGAAGGCGAGGACCTGATAATCCATTTTCAGCCCCAGGCCGGCCCATCGGCCGGGAAGGGGAAGACGCTTGAGTGCGTTCTCTCTTCCGCTGACCTGGACCGGGCCGTTCCCGGCGGCGTGTTCATCGCCTGGGGGCTAAACGAGCGGAGCGACGAGCATCAGGTGGGAGCTGATGAATGCCCAAAGACCGATAAACAGGCCCCCCAGTCCGGCAGGTCCGACGCCCGCGATGGCGCGCTCGGCATGAACGGTTATTACGAGGGCAAGGTTGACGCGGCCCTGGCCAGGAGAATTGAAGGAGACGACAACAAGGTCACGGTCTGGATCGCCATCGCCGGGAGTGCCCGGGAAGCGGCCCGGATGATCGCGCGCGCCAGGCAAGCCGGTCCGGAGCTTAAAAAGGAGTCCGTGGAGCACTGGCTCGGGGTGTCCAGCCGGGTGTGCCTGCCCGCGGCCGCGGGAGAGACCAACGCCAGAGTGGCGAGAAGAGCGATCCTCAATCTGATCCAGGGCCAGGACAAGGAAGGCGGGTGCATTGTCGCCTCCATCTCCCGGCAGCCGGCCTATAATTTTGACTGGCCCCGCGACGGAGCGTTCTTTGACCTGGCCCTGGACCTGGCCGGCTTTCCGGAGCTCACGGACAAACACCACGATTTCTACGGCCGGACCCAGTTCCGCCACGAGCGCGGATGGGCCCCGATCAGGATGTCCAATTTCCAGGCCCCGTTTTTCAAGCCGGCCGGACATTGGCCCTCCAACATGGCCGCCGACGGCTCTTATGGATCAGTGCCCAAGCTTATGCCCTTTGAGATTGACGAGACCGCGCTCATGGCCTGGGACATGTGGCGGCATCGGACGGTCCTGCCCGCGCCGCGGGCCGGCGAGTACGCGGCGCGCATGAAGCCGGTCCTGGAACGCTGCGCGAATGCCCTCATGGACTACGTGGACGTGAAGCAAGGCTGGACCAGGCCGGCGCTGGAGGATGACAACTTTCCGCCCGCCGCGACCCTGCACGGCGCCGCCGCCGTCCTGACCGGACTGGCCTCGGCCTGTGACGCCTCTGCAAGCTGGGGCATTGGCCGCGAACGCTCTGAAAAGTGGTGCGAGGCCGCCCGGGCCCTGCGCGCCGGGATCAGGGCGAGAATCGGAGAACCGGGCACGCTCGAAAACGCGGGATGGAGAGGCCAGGCCTGGTCGTTGTGGCCGGCGCCGATCTTCGAGAATTACGATGAGCCGGAAGCGAGGGCCATCAAGCAGACCCTGGCCCAAAGCATCGAGGAGAAAATCAGCCGCAACACCCCCGGGTTCGCCTATCTTGGCGAAGAAATATTCATCCTGGCCCTGGCCGACCAGGAGCGCGGAGAGTACCGGGACCTTTTAGTGAAGGCCCTCGAGTTCATGACCGGCGAGGTCCCTTTTCCGGGCACGGACTGCTATGGTGAGGTTACGGTGTGGCGGGAGCTGTCCGGTGAAAAGCTGGCCCAGCAGCGGACCAGCATCCCCCACATCTGGAACGGAGTGACGGCGTATCTGGCGGTGGCGGCCGTATATGAGCCGCGGCTTTTCAAGGGCGCGGCCCCTCCATCTCCCGGGGCCGCCGCAACAAAGGACGGACCTCATGTGGATTAAAATTTTTTATCCTCCGCCCCTCGCGTATGTCTATCATTCATAATTCACCCTTCATCCTTTCTCTGGTAGATCCTGAACCTCACCATGCTGGTCCTGGTCTTTCCATCCCCCCACGATTTCTCGACCGACTTCCATCCGGGGAGCTGGGCGGCCAGGGTGTAGTCGCGGCCGAGGGCGGGGTCGGCACGGACGGCGCGGTCAAAGGCGGAGTGGCCGAGGATGGCGCCGTCCTGGAAATGGTGGACCATGACCACGATGAAGCGGGGTTTTTGTTGGAGGACGTAGCCGGGTTCGGAGTCGAGGGCGGCGGCGCCGGGCCGGGCGGCGAGGTAGGGATCAACGAGGCCGTTGGTGTCGAGGATGCGGTCAACGCCGGTGACGTAACCGATGTAGCCGATGTCTCCGCAGGCGATGACGTCGGAGGGAGCGGAGTGGCGCAGGAGCCAGGAGGAGGCGCGGCCGTACCACACGGCCTGATTCTGGTGCCAGTCCCTGGCGAATGAGTCGCCGCGCGCGTAAGACACGAGCTGGTGGGCGTTCCAGGCGAGGGCGGCAACGGCCGCGAGCGCGAACACGGCCTTGCGGGTCATGGCTGATGATGGCGCGGCCCCGGCCAGGCTGATCGCGCCCATGCCGATGATCACGGGCATCAGGTGGACCATGAAGCGGAAGTCGGGCATGAAGTCGCCGCCCACGCTGATGATGAACGCCATGTACAATCCGGCCAGCATCCCGGGCGCGGCCAGCGCGCGGCGCTCGTGGCTCATCCGTTTGCCGGCGAGCAGGGCCGCGGCGCCGGCCAGGAGGAGCAGGAAAAGGGGCCACTGGCCAGCGGCCCAGCCCGTGACGTAATGCGCTCCGATCAGCACTCCGCGCGGCCCGAGCCCGGTCTTGGCGTAAAACACGTTGGGGAGCAGGGCGCGGAAATAAACCATGCGCCAGATAGTGTATGCGGCGAACGGGACCAGGAACCAGGCGGCGGCGCGGGCCAGGCGGCGCAGATCGTGGCCCTTGTCTGCAAAATGATCGGTGGCGGGGACACTCTTGTCCCCAGCCTTTGGGCCGACAGGAGTGTCGGCCCCACCGTAGTGACTGTGCAGCAGCTGCGGGATGAGCACGGCCGCGGCGACGATGAGGCCGTCGGGCCGGGTGAGGCAGGCCAGGAAGGAAAAGAGATATTCGTATGGCCGGGGCCTCTCCGGGTCGGCCACCGCCACGGCCAGCAGCGCCAGCGCGGCGAAGAGCGGGGTCTCCAGTCCCTGCCCGGCCCACAGGGTCCAGGGAAGGCTGGAGGCGAGCACGAGCGCGCTTAGCAGGCCGGCCAGGGAAGAGCCGGTGCGGCGCCGCACCCAGAAGCCGAGCGCCATGACCGCGATGAGCGACGAGGCCCAGCCCATGGCGGCGGTGGCGACGCGCGGCTGGAGCCGCCACCGCTCGCCGAGCGCCATGCCCAAGGTCCAGAGGAAATTGGAATAGCCCTCGACCGGCCGGGCCCCGGCGGGCGCGAGGTTGTAGCGCAGCCCCCGGCCCCAGGCCAGGTTGCGGGCGTAGCGGGCGGAGATCATGGCGTCATCGGCCATTTGCCGGGTGTTGCGCTGCAGGAGCGCGAGTTGGAGGGGGATGCAGATCAGGAGCAGCAGGACCGTGAACAGGACCGGGCCCCAGGGGGAACTCCGGAGCTTGTTCTTTGGTTTTTCTTCGTCCATCACTCTTGTCCAAAATAGGCCGTAAGAAAACCGCCAAGACGCCAAGAGCGCCAAGGATCGCCAAGTAAAACCTGATGTTTCTTGGCGGCCCGGCAAAGAACAGCTCCGGAGCGTTGGCCCCAACCGGCTTGGCGAACCGG
>DATKZS010000222.1:0-22791 GCA_035527835.1 bacterium | reverse complement strand
GCCCCTTTTTCGCCTGAAAATGAGCGCGGACACATTCATCTCCGCCCTTTGTTCTGAAGTCGCAAAGGGGAAATCATAATGTTGACCATGATAGATCATAATGTATCAATCATCGGAGCCTATACTCCGACAGGCTCCTAGAGCGGCGCGAAGCTTGAGCGGCCTTTGACTCCCCATTGCCCGTCCTCACGGGTGAGGACGTAGAGCGAATCGTAGGCCCCGTATTTTTCATTGTCTTCGGTGTATCTGGAGAAGCGGGTGAGGACGTGGATCTTTTTGGGGGATGCTTGCGCGACAATGCGCTGGTCCCAGCCCGAGTGGTCCCATTTAAAGCCGGTCGAGACCTTGAGCAGGAAGAAGAAGAAGGGCCTTCCGAACAGAGTGGAATCGCGGCCGGTGAGCTTGAATTCCTCGTTGGCCAGCCGTAAATGCGGGAAGTTGTGCGTATCGAGATATGCTTCTTCATCCTGCGCGTTAAAGGCTTCCATGAATTCATCCAGTACCCGCATGGCCTGCTTTTCCAGCGCGGCCCGGGCGTCTGGGGAGAGGGCCGGCGGGGGCGCTCCATCGGGCCCATAGGTTACGGGCGGCATGGTGGACACGCCAGCGACGGCCCATCCGTCGGTGTTGGTGATGATGTAAATCGCGTCCTGGCTCCACGCCCTGCTTCCGTCCTCGCGGTAAAGCGTGAGGCGGGTCTGGACGTGGACCTTGTTCTCGGAGCCCTGGACCACGTCGCGCGTCTCCCACCCGGCCCTTTGCCATTGGACCCGTTTGATTTCATCGGAGCGGAACATGGGCGGGATGCGGTCCCGCGCCTCATATACCTCGATCCTGCCTTCGGGACCCACGACAAAAAATCCGCCGTGATGGGTTGCCCTCCATGCCGCTGTGTCCTTTTGGTTGAAGGCCTCAAGATATGCATCAAGAACGTTCGCGGCCTGGTCCTTCGCGGCAATACCGGCGGCCGAGTTCATGGCCGTGGCCGCCATAATCAATACCACGGCCGTGGATGCTCTTAATGATTTTTTCATAGGCTTTACTTTCGACTGCCGGCCGCGGCGCCGTCATCGTCAGAAAATCATGGCACCCGTAATAAAGCGTGTCAAGAGTAATCCAGGGCAGGCCCCCGTGCCTGCGCCTTATGTCGGCCTGACATATAAATTGCCGCACGGACCGCGCCCGGAAGGGCGCTCCCACGTGTGGGAGCTATGGCTTGCCCGGACTTTTGGGGGCGGGTCACTCGCAATAAATTTTGACGGTGGCGTCTTCGGCGTCCACGTCAATGGGGTTTTGGGACAGGGCCTCGATCAGGGGCTCGAGCCTGGCGCCTTCGAGGTCGCTGAGTCCCAGGCCGATGCCTTTTTTTTCCAGCTCCTCGTCAATCCTGGCGCGGGCGTCCTGGGGCAGCAGGGTGGTGAGCTTGACTCCGGCCCTGAGGATGGCGATCGGGATGCGGACGTTGACCTTGCCCTTCCTTCCCAAACGGTCCCCTGTCCCCGCGAAAGTGGTTTTTGCGGTGGCGGTAACAAGCAAGGGTCACCAAGCAAGGGTCCAAGCAAGGGTCTGACCCTTTCTCCACTTTCTCCAGCGGCTATATACAGATGACGAGGAGGCTTGTGCCGATTATCTGGTGAGCAGTTGCGGCGGGTTGGTGCTATCATAGGGAGCGTTTCGATTGTCATGGTGATGGGGGCCGCGGCTTGCAAGGGTCGCGGCTGAATTGATTGGTACATAGTAAACGGATGGCGGGAGGGTGGCAGGATGAGGAGAGGATGGGTAATATTGTTGGCGGTCCTGGCGGCGGCGGCGGGGATTGCGGCGTATGGGATGCATGCGCGGGACTGCGCGGGGGACTGCGTGGAGAGCTGCTCGAGCTCGTGCGTTCATGATGACGACTGTTACAAGAACTGCCTGCACAATTGCCTGAAGGATTGCGAGCCTCCGGACGTTCCTCCGGTTCCGGCGCCTTCTCCGGCTCCGGGCGGCACGGCTCAGTCGCAGGCGGCGGGGGCCATGGGCGCGGCGCTGATGCTGGACGGCGACAGCGGTGATGAGAACAATGGCGGGGACTCGGGCGACAGCGGCGACTCGGGCGATTCCGGCGATTCGGGCAACTATGAAAATCCGGACCCGGGTCAGCCTGACAACCCTGACGACGGCTCGTCGCCGGACGAGGGTGAGGAGCCGGAACCGGAGCCGGGCAGCAGCGCGGAGTAATAAAAAAGACGGTTCTTCGCAATCGAGAGTGGATTGTTCTACCGTCATGGCAAGCAATCCTGGGTAGCGCGGACGTCTCGTGTGGGCGCCGCTTCGAGTCCGTGTTCAACCTCCTCTTCGACCGCTCCATCGCCTCGAACCTCAAGGCCGAAGGCGCGTACATGCTCGCGCAGGGCCTCACCGAGATGCTGAAAAGGATCATGGCGCGTCACGGCTTCTGACCGGGCCCATCATAAAGATGATGGCGGTGACGGGAGCGGGCATTCATTCGGCGGATGGTTTCAGGAGTCTTTGTTTGCCTGCATTTTAACGAGGTGCTGGATGATGCCGAGGGCGGGGTCCTGGAGCTCGTCGAACTCGATGCCCATTTTATCGGGCTGTCCGTTCTTGTAGCGGATGGAGCGCACGGTTCCGCGGATGGATACGGTCTGACCGCCGGAGGCGGGGAGCTCGATCTCGACGCGGGTGCCGACCGGCTTGGCGCGGCTGGAGTTGATGCAGATGCCGCCCTCGCTCAAGTCGCAGGCGGAGCCGTCCAGGGCTTCGCCGAACTGCTCCAGGGTCTTGAACCTCAGCATCATGCTCACCTCAATGCGCGCGAATCTCCGTCGCTCCACTCAGAACCTCCATGCCGCCGGCGCCGGCTTCAGAAATAAAACATTATACATGATTTTTGCAACCCCCGCGCAAATTGTCTAAACTAGTGGCCCAAGAGGTCGGCCGCCATGCGCGGCGGGCGCTTTTTCCTTGCGCCGCCCGGGTGGGGCCGGTAGTCCGATTGCAAGCGCGATGAGAGAGAATACATGAAAAGATGGATATTAACGGCCGCGTGTTTTCTGGTCCTGGCGCTGGCGGCGGCGGTGTCGGCGCAGGATGCCGCTCCGGCGCCCAGCGCTCCGGCGCCCGGGGCGGGCGTGAAGCTCTCCGCCGATAACGTTTTCTTCACGGAACCGTACATCAACCTTGTCCCTCCGGTGCACGACTTGATCGCGATGAGCCTGGAGCTGGACTACGCCTACATCAAGTACCCTTACGGCTTCGTGAACACGGTTGACCCGTCGCAGCCGGAGATTTCGTACCGGAAACGGATCGTGATCACGGACAAGGACCAGCTCGCGCGGCTCAAGGAGAAGAGCGGGCTGGCGGCGGGGGACCGGGTCACGGTGGTGTCGGCACAGGGGCTGGCGTGGCCGGCCCGGATCGAGAGCTTTTCTTACGTGGGAAACTCGCCATCAACGATCATCGTGGCGGCGGACCTGAGAATGGAGGGCGACGCGGACCCGTCGGTTTTCAGCCGGCACGGAATAGCGTTCAAGGGCGCGCTCGCCATCGGCCAGGTGCGCAAGGTTTTCGCGGGCAAGGCCCTGGACCGGACCGACTCGCTGGCGCAGAAGCTGGTGCATTTGTGCGCGGCGGACCTGCCGGCCGGGCACATCATCCAGGACGCGCGGGCGGTGCCGGCGTACCTGGAGGCGGACGCGTCGGGCTATTATTTCGTGTCGTACTGGGAGCGTCCGGACCCGGACTTCGAGATCGAGGACGTGCAGCTCAAGTCGTGCCTCTTCCGGCCGGTGGGAGAGGGGTTTGCGCGGGCGGAGATGCCGATGCCGCTGGCGGTCGAGCAGGTGTATGACCTGAACCAGGACGGCAAGGCGGAGATCTTCGGTCTCACCGGCGACGGCGCCGAGGTCTGTTACGTTTTCCTGGCGCCCAAGGGCGCGGCGTACAGCCTGGTGAAAAAGGGGCTGTGCGCGGGGTATTGAGGGAGGGAGTAAATTCTTTAGCCGCAGATGAACACAGATTAACGCGGATAAGAAAGAATCAAGAAGCAAAAAATGAGGTCCGCGGGATTATTTTGTCCCGCGGATTATTTTTTTCTTCAAATCGGCGGCGGCGTCACGGGCGAGGCGGGCGTAGTGGAGGGTTTCTTCGAGGGGTCCGGAGAAGGTGGCGCCCTGGACGCGGCGCTTGAGGATTTTGCGGATGGCGGGATGGAGCTGTTTTTGGGCGGAGCCGTAGTAGTAGAGGGCGCGGAGGTCGCGGGTCATGCGTTTTACTTTGCGGAGTCTTGCGCCCATCAGGGGGGCGATGATGCCGGTGTAGTCGGCCCACTCGTCGAGTGATTGCGGCTCGCGGAGTCCGAGCTTTTTGCTTTCCTCGTAGAAGGGAGTGCCGGGATAGGCCTGATACACGGAGAGGTGGCTCTGGACGATGGGGTTGACGTGGTAGAGTTCGTCCATGAGGGAGAAGGTGGCGCGGCGGTCGGCGATGGTCTCGCCGGGCACGTATGCCATCCACATGGCCCAGGAGGGGATTTTTTTGTCGCCCACCAGTCTCATGCGCTCGCGGATGGTTGCCCGGTCAATGCGCTTGTTCATTTTACCGAGGATACGGTCGGATCCGGACTCGATGCCGAAGGAGAGGTTGAGGCATCCGCATTGGCGGGCCCAGTCGAGGAAGTCGGGGGTGGCGTACTGGAGGTGGGCGGCGCTGATCCATTTGAGGCCGAGGCTCTCGACCTGCTTCATTCCCTCCTTTAATTTGCCGAAGGGGTTGTCGTCCTGGAGATAGACGGCGCCCACGCCGTGGCGGGTCTTCAGGAACGTGACCATCTCCTTGATGTAGTCCAGGCTGTAGCCGCGCCAGAGTCGTCTTCCGGGGTCCATGGAGTTGGTGCAGAAGGCGCATCCGAAGGGGCAGCCGCGGGAGAGGCTGATGCTGGCGCTGACCATGGCGGCGGCGGGCTCGCGGAAGATGTAGTCGTTCCAGTCCACGAGGTCGAGGGCCATGGGGTAGCGGTCGAGGTCCTGCTCCTGGGGCGCGGGCGGGGTGGAGACGATCTCCTCGCCGTCGCGCCAGGCCACTCCGGGAATGCCGGCGGGCGGGGCGTTGTTCAGGATGGCCTCGGTGAGCGCCACGGCCGGCCGCTCGCCATCGCCCCTCACCACGTAGTCCACGCTGCCTTCGCGGAGCACGGTGTCGGTGAGCGCGGTGGCGAACACCCCGCCCCACACGATCTTGACGCCTTGCGCATGGAGCGCCCGGGAGAGGGCGAGGTCGTGGCGGATGGTGGTGGAGACGCAGTTGGAGAAGCCGGCCCAGAGCGGCCGGTCCTCGCGGACGGCCTTCAAGAACAGCTTCTCGCCGTCATCGCCGTCAAGGTGGAAGAGGCGCACGCGGCGCCCGGCCCGGCGCAGGGCCTCGCCCACGCACATGATGCCGAAGGGCGGGATCCTGCCGTCGAGCTGGACGCCGCGCTTGAGCTGGGCGACGAGGTAGATGGGTTGAGAAGCGGGTGCCATTGCTTTGAATATAGGATGATAGCGGCGTCGGCTCAAGAGAGACGCAGGTGAGGGCACCCGCTCCCCTTTGTGAGCCGGTCTGTTGTGTCCGACTAAAACAGGGGCGCGGGTGGTTAAACCCGCGCCCCTGTTGCGCTCGGAATGCTGTGATTGCTCTTAGATGAAGAGCGGCGCCAGGACCAGGGTGATGGTTGAGAGGAGCTTGATGAGGACGTGGAGCGACGGTCCGGCGGTGTCCTTGAAGGGGTCTCCGACGGTGTCGCCGACCACGGCGGCTCCATGGGTCGGGTTCTTGACCTTTTTGCCGTCCGGCATGGTCAGGTACTTTCCGCCCAGGGCGCCGGACTCGATGTACTTCTTGGCGTTGTCCCAGGCGCCTCCGCCGTTGTTGAAGAAGAGGGCCGTTACGATGCCGACGATAGTGCCGACCATGAGCAGTCCGGCCACGGCCTCGGCCGCGATCAGCGGGTCCTCCTCGGTCTTGAAGACGCGGAAGGTGACGCCGACCACGATGGGGGTAAGCACGGCGAGCAGGCCGGGGGCCACCATGCGGCGCAGCGCGGACTTGGTCACGATGTCCACGCAGGTGCCGTAGTCGGGCTTGAAGTCCTTGGGGAACACGATCATGTCGTTCTCGCGGGGGAGGTCCTTGTACTGCCTGCGGACCTCGGCGATGATGGCCTCGGCCGCCCGGCCGACGGCGCGGATGGCGAGGGCGGAGAAGAGGAAGACGAGGGCGGCGCCGAGCAGGGCGCCGACGAAGACGACGGGCTTGGAGAGGTCCACGGGGAAGGGATGTTCGAGGGCGAGGCCCGCGTACTGCCTGACCTCGTCCATGTAGGCCTGGAAGAGGAGGAAGGCGGCGAGGGCGGCCGATCCGATGGCGTATCCCTTGGTAAGGGCCTTGGTGGTGTTTCCGACGGCGTCGAGGCGGTCGGTCTTGACGCGGACTGACTCCGGCTGCTCGCTCATCTCGACGATACCGCCGGCATTGTCGGTAATGGGCCCGAAGGTGTCCATGGCCAGGATGAAGGCGGCGGTGGCGAGCATGCCCATGGTGGCGACGGCGGTCCCGAAGAGTCCGCCGATGAGATTGCCGCTTTGGTCCGTGAGTCCGCTGGCCCGGCCCAGGTAAAAGGATGAGAGGAGCGCCGCGCCCATGACGAGGGCCGGGACGGCCACGCACTCGAGGCCGACGCCGATTCCGGCGATGATGTTGGTGGCCGGTCCGGTTACGGAGGCCTCGGCGATGGTCTTGACCGGACGATACTTATACTCGGTGTAGTACTGGGTGATGAAGACGAAAGCGACGGAGGTGAGGACGCCGACGACTCCGCAGGCGAAGAAATAGCCCCAGGCCTGGGGCGCGGCTTCGCTGTGCAGGAGCCAGCGGGTGGCGAGTCCGAAGGCGATCATGGCGAGCACCACCGCGACGTAATAGCCGCGGTTCAGGGCCTGCATGGGATCCATCTTTTCCTCTTTGTCCATGTGGACGTAATAGATGCCGACGACGCAGGCGATGATGCCGAAGGCGCGGGCGACCAGGGGGAACATCATGACGCCGATCACGCCCAGGGAGAAGCCCATGTTGGCCTTCTGGGCGGCGGCGGCGAGCGACGCGCCGAGGATCATGGCGCCGATGTTCTCGGCGGCGGTTGACTCGAACAGGTCGGCGCCGCGGCCGGCGCAGTCGCCGACGTTGTCACCGACCAGGTCGGCGATGACGGCGGGGTTTCGGGGATCGTCCTCCGGAATTCCGGCCTCGACCTTTCCGACCAGGTCCGCGCCCACGTCGGCGGCCTTGGTGTAAATTCCGCCTCCGAGCTGGGCGAAGAGGGCGACGAAGGACGCGCCGAACCCGTAGCCCACGATCAGGAGCGGGATCTTGGTCTCTTCCACGTTGCCAAGCCAGTCCACCAGGGCATAGAGCCCTCCCACTCCGAGCAGGCTCATGCACACCACCAGCAGGCCGGAAACCGCCCCGCCCCGGAGCGCGATCCGGAGCGCGTCATTTATACTGGACAGAGCGGCATGGGCGGTGCGGATGTTGGAGCGGATCGAAATCCACATCCCGATGTAACCGGCAATCAGCGAGCAGGCGGCGCCGAACACGAACGAGAGCGTGATCCAGCCGGCCAGGGCCTTGGGGTTCTGCACGGGATCAAAATTTTCATGGCCCCGTACATAGCCGTAGCCCACAAACAGCGCCACCGCGAAGACCGCGGCCAGAATGATGATCGTGGTATTCTGCCGCCGCAGAAAGGCCTCGGCCCCTTCCTTGATGGCGTTGCTGATCTTCTGCATGGCCTCGCTGCCCATGTCCTTGCCCAGAACCCACTTGGCCAATAAAAAGGCCGTGAACAGTCCCAACAAGCTGATGACCAGCACAATCCCCAATAACCCTGGTGCACCCATAACCATTACTCTCTCCTCCTTCTGTTACTGATTAAACTTTGCCGAACACCTGAACTGAAAAATGGAAAAATAAATCGCCTATACACCTCATCGCCATGGGGTATGGGAAAACTATTCAAGGTTTATTGAATTTTACGTTGATGCACTACTCTAAGAAGGCGCGTCCGGCGGTCTCCTGAACTGCAAGCGAATGCCCCAGGAGTTCACGCTTATGAACGCTTGCAGCCCCATATTGCCTCTTTTGCGATCATTTGTCAAATCCGGCGGGGGCCTTAGCCGCGGGATGAAAAAATCGGGAAGATCGCCGGAAGGGGTGAGGAGCGGGGAGCGGGAAGCGAGCGCCTCCATGGTCAGAGCTTCAGTTTTCAGTTAATCTCGGGGGTGCGCAAGAGTAGCGACATCTCACGATTAACTGAAAACTGAAGCTCTGACCCTGCCCGCCCTTGCTGCTGGCTGCTGGCTACTATTTTTCTAATCAGCTTGGTTTAGGCTTCCCGATGCTCAATCACCAGGTTGAAACCCCTCGGTAATTGCCGGTACAATAGGCTTCGGCGCCATTCGCGGCGCGTGCATGTCATGGTTCCAGGTCATGAAGGAAAGGAAATTGCCGGCTTTATTGTTGTTGGGAGGGGGACTTGGATTCTGGTTCGCGCTGGTCGGCGAGCTCATCACCCACTCTTTTGTCCGCTCCGGCGGCCAGTACATTGTTGAAGAGGAGATTTAAAGCGAATGCGCCGCGGTTGCTTCATCGCCACGGCCGCGGGCGTGGCCGCGCTGGTGGTGGTTCTGGGCCTGTTGGCCGCGCAGTATCTGCCCGGACTGATCCCCGCATCCTCCGGCCGGGAGATGCTCTCCGAATGGATTGAAGAGAACACCAACGCCGAGCTGGCGGCCGGCTACGTGGCGCCCCTGTTCCTGCCCGGACTCGGGGTGCAGGTCCGCGACTTCGAGCTCAAGCTGAAAAATGGAGACGGCGGCTCGGAGCGGTTCTTCTCGGCCAAGGCGATCAAGGTGGTTGCGGACACCTCGGAGCTGATCCGCGGCCGGCGGATCGTGTGGAAGGAGATCATTGTGGAGGACCCGCGCATCTGGCTGGTGCGCGGCGGCGACGGCAAGTGGAACGCGGCGCGCTGGATCAGAGAGATGCCGGTGCGGAAGAAGGGGGAGGCAAAGCCGTCGCAGTCCGCGGACCAGGAGAGCGTGTTCGTCTGGATGATCAAGGACAGCCTGAAGCGGTCGCTGCCCACCACCGGCGGCGGGCTCGAGGACCTGCTGCGGATGGAGCGGGTGGAGGTCAGCAACGCCAACGTGTCGGCGCTCGATCTGAACCGCGGCAAAAAGATTTTCCTGGCGCCCGTCAATCTGGCGGGGGTGAATTTCCGCTTTGACGGGGCATACGGCGACCAGCCGGCGCGCTTCTCGGCGTCGCTGCCGTTTCCGCAGACATCGGGGTCGAGCGGTCCGGTCTTCAGCTTTAACGGAACCATCCGGGCCTACGGCAGCGGTGAGATTTCCGTGACCTCCCTCTCCGGGAAGTGGCCGGGCATCAGCATCAACAGCCTGAGCGGAGTGCTCAAGCTTAGCCCCAAGTTCAGCTTCGACGCCAATCTCGACCTCACCGCGTCGTTCCCGGCGGTGAAGCGCGCGGCCATGTGGCCGCCGCTCGCGCGGTCCAAGACCATCCCGGACATGGAGGGCCAGGGCAGCGGCCGGGTCAAGCTCCATGCGTGGGGCCCGGCGCCCCAGCGGGCGGCCAAGGTGCATTACCAGGGCACGCTCGAGCTGTTCGGCATGACCTGGGACCCGGGCCGGGTGATCGCGCCGCTCCAGGACATCAGCGCAACCATTTACCTGGAGGACGGGCAGGTGCGGATGCCCGAGACGCTGATCCGTCTGGCCGGGACGCGGGTCCGGGGCGGCGGGGTCATGACCGAGTCGCGCACGCCGCGCTTCGATATTGACGCCGCAACCGACTTCGTGGACTTCAAGAAGCTCTTCCGGCCGCGCCGCACCCGGCTCAAGGCCGGCCAGCCCATGATGGGCATGATGACGCGATGGGGCGGCCACGTGTTCATCAAACAAGGCGTGTACAACAAGATCGAGATCGCGGACGCCAAGGGCAATTGGGACGTCACCAACAAGCGATTCCTCACCTTCCCGGAGCTCCGGTTCAACGCCTGCGGCGGCTCGTACACCGAGTCCGGCCGGTCCTGGGTGGACTTCAACCATCCGACCGACACCCGCTTCCGCTTTGACGGCAGGATCCGGGGCATGGACATGACGAGCTTCACCGACCAGCTCTTCAACACCACAACATTCCTCCATGGGATGGCCGACGCCGACGGGTTCATCACCGGACGGTTCGTGTCCGGCGAATTCGTGACCCGCGACCTTAACGGCGATCTCGACATCACCGTGCGCGACGGCTTTTTCAAGGACTTCAACCTGGTCGGAAAAATCCTCACGTTCTTCAAGCTGCCCGCGCCCTCCGAGCTCGCGGACATGAAGTTCCGCACCATGTCGTCCAACGTCCGCTTCGACCGCGGCGTGGCATATCTCACCAACCTCAAGGTGGACAGCGCGGCGCTCAGCGGAGAGGCCCAGGGCTGGATTGACTTCGCCACCCATAACACGGACCTGAAAATCAAGCTCAACTTTCTGGGACCGTTCGCCCTGATCATGAAGGGATTGCCGCTGGTGGGCATCGTGACCGGCCCGGCCGGAGAGGCCGTGTCAACGCTCTACGTCCGGGCCTATGGCGACTGGGACCACCTCCAGTACGCGGCCTGGAACCCGCTCGACAACGCGCCTCCATCCCCGCCTGAACTCCCGGCGCCGCCGACGCCGCAGGATTCCGACACGGCGGGACAATGAGGGAAAGCAAAGAGTAACGCCAAGACGCCAAGGCCGCTAAGAAAAAGAGAAGAATACATTGATGTCCAAAATATTCCCCCGAAGGGGAATGATGTGAGTAGCCGGGTGGTGAAACCCCCGGAAAGGCGCGCAACCCGGTCCCGACCCTGAAGGGGTCGCACCTCGCGGCCGTCTTTGGTCAATATCTTCAGGGTTGATACCCAGTTGGGCGCTGTTCCGTAGGTTGCACCTACGGCTACTCATGTTACCACCCCTTGCGGGGTGCGGTAGCTAACACGTTTTCCACCCGGTCGAAGATCGCTTTCAGCGCCCTGATAATGAAGACCCAGTACACGATGAGCCACAGGGGCATGCCGAGGATGACGCCGGTCTGATAGACATAGAGTCCGCAGCCGATGAGGAGCATCTCGTAGAGGGGCCCGATGACGATCATGGCGAGCATGAGCCGTCGCTCGTGGAGCCGCGGGGGCAGGACGAGGAGGCGGATGATGAGGATGGCGGCGAAGAGGGCGTCGGGGAGCCAGGGCGTGGAGGCGGTGCGGTAGATGATCATGCGGTAGATCACGGCGATGACGATGTCGAGCGCCAGCGGCGCGTCAATGAGCGGCAGGCTCTGCTCGTCCGGCCCCTTGAACGGCCCGAAGCGCATGAGCTTCCGAAACGACACGAACACCTGGCCCCAGAAGACCACCATCCACAGCGGGATCGGAACCGGCAGCACCGTGGCCGCGTTGTAGTGGTAAACGCCCTTGTACATCGAGAGCACGTCGTTGCCGCCGCCCAGCACCACGCCCAGCAAAAAGAAGATCCAGTCGCCGCGGCGGTTCAGGGTGAGGAAGCGCAGGGCAATGATCGCCCCCATCGCCGCCGGCATGGCCCGGCCCCGGCCGTGCAGAAAATACACCGCCGCCACCGCGAGAGCCATCACCCCCGCCTCGGCCAACAGCTCGTTACGGGTGGACTCGTAGGCGCGGCCGGGCCTTATTTGCTTGCCGTTGTCCATGGATGAATCCTGATGGAATCATAGACCAAGTTGCGTGCAGATGGAAAACGGCGGTGGAAAAAAGTATTGACATCGTCCCGGCAATCGGTTTATTGTATGTTTCGTCCGTGCAAGGGGGCCATTTATTTTTGCGCATCGGGATAACAATCGTTATTTGAAGCGGGCCGGGCCGTGGGAGGGTCAGAGCTTCAGTTTTCAATTAATCTCGTGGCGGTCAGGAGTTGCATCATTCCGCGATTAATTGAAAACTGAAGCTCTGACCCGGAAGGTATTTCGAAAGCGGTGGAGAACAGGAAAGGAGGTAGTGGGAATGAGAGACGTGGCGATAATCGGCGTGGGCCAGAACAAGCACGTGGCCAAGCGCCGGGACGTTAACATCCCCGAGCTGATCTCGGAAGCGGTTGACAACTGCTTCGCCATGAGCGGGACGAAGCCGGAGCAGGTTGACGCGGTGGTGTTCGGGAACATGCACACGTTCGAGGGGGTGAACCAGCCGGAGCTGTGGGCAGGCCCGATGCTGGGGATCGTGGACCGTCCGGTGCTGCGGATCGCGACGGGCGGGACCACCGGCGCGACCACGGCGGCGGCGGCGTATTACCACGTGGCCTCCGGGATGGCCGACACGGTGCTGGCGGTGGCGTTCGAGAAGCAGTCGGATGGTCATGCCCAGATGGGGCTGGTGGCCATCGCCCTTCCCGAGGGCCTGTTCATGCTGGGGTTCTCGCCGTCCACGGGGGTCGAGGCCATGGCGTCGGGCGGCTCGGCGGGCGGCGCTGCTTACCAGGCGCAGTCTTACATGCACGCCTCGGGGGCCACGGAGGAGCATTTTGCCATGCACGTGGTGAAGAACCGGAGGAACGCGTGCAAGAACCCGTATGCCCACCTGCAGTTTCCGAACATCACGGTGGAGGACGTGCTGAAGACTCCGATGATCAGCTACCCGATCCGTTACGGGTTCACGTGCCCGTCGTCGGACGGGGCCTGCGCCATGCTCTACACCACGGCGGAAAAGGCCAAGAAGATTTGCGACCAGCCGGCGTTCGTGCTGGGCACGGCGTCGTGCTCGACGGACCCGTGCCTGAACCCGGCTGGGCCCACTCTTTCGGACCCGGCGGAGCAGATCGCGTGCAAGCTGGCGGCCAAGTGGGCCTACGAGCGGGCCGGGATCAAGGACCCGAAAAAGGAGATTGACCTGGCCGAGATCTACGACCCCTTCGCCCACCAGGAAATGATGTGGAGCGAGCGGCTGTCGCTCTTCGACGAGGGCAAGGGCCCGGAGATGCTGCAAAAGGGCGTGACCCAGATGGACGGGGACCTTCCCATCAACGCCTCCGGCGGCGTGATCTCGACGAACGCGATCGGGGCCACCGCCATGATCCGGGTGGGGGAGGCGGCGTTGCAGATCATGGGCCGGGCCGGCGAGCACCAGGTGCCGAAGAAGGTGAACAAGACGGTGTCGCACGGGTGGGGCGGCCTGTTCCAGTTCGTGACCGTGACCGTGCTCTCGCGCGAGCCGCGCAAGGGCTGAAGGGGGGTGTCAAGATGAGCGAGAAACATTTCCGGCAAGTGACCAACATCATGCCGCCCATGCCGTGCCTCTGGTCGGTCGGGACCTACATGGAGCGGTTTTACCAGGACCTCGGCGAAAAGAAGTTCACGGGCGTGAAATGCCCGAAGTGCAAGACGGTGTACGTGCCGCCGCGCAAGTACTGCTCCTGCTCGCGCGCGCCGCTCAACCAGTTCGTAGCGGTGAAGAGCTCGGGCGTGATCGTGAACTACACGGTGGCGTACCAGAAGGTGGACGGGAGCAGGCGGGAGAGTCCGGTGATCATCGGGCTGATCCGGCTCGACGGCGCGGACACGGCGGTATTCGGCGAGGTGCGCGCCGCGGGGACGGCCATCGGGATCGGGACGCGGGTCAAGGCGGTGTTCGCGGATCAGCCGGGCAACACCGTGGAGAGCGTGTCGCATTTCGAGCCGGCCAAGAAGAAGTAAGGAGGGGGCCATGGAACCTGTTGCCATTGTCGGATGGGCCATGAGCGACCAGGCGTCGCACGTGGTGAGCTCGCGGGACGAGATGATCTTTGACTGCGTGAAGGAGGCCCTGGATACCACCGGCCTCACCCGCGACGACATCGCCACGGTGATCACGAACTCGAACGATTTTTACGACGGTCACACCATCAGCCAGGTCTATACCATTGACGCGGAGGGCGCGTATGCCAAGGACGAGACCAAGGTCGAACAGGAGGGCCTGCACGCCATGTACTACGGCTTCATGCGGCTGCTCGCCGGGCACCATAACACCGCCATGATCGTGGCCTACTCGAGGGCGTCGGACATGCAGCCGCACGCGGCCCTGGCGGCGCAGCTCGACCCGACCTACGAGCGCCAGTTCAATTTCCTGAACGACACCGCCATCGCGGCCTTGCAGGCGCGGGCGTACATGGAAAAGCACGGCGCCAGGGAGGGCGACCTGGCCCGGGTGGCGCTCAAGAATTTATTGAACGGCTCCAGGAACAAGAAGGTCAAGGCGCGGGGTGCGGTGTCGTCGGTTGACGAGGTCAAGGCGTCACCGATGGCGTTCTCGCCGCTGCGCGAGCTGATGGTTTATCCGGAGACCGACGGCATCTGCGTGCTGCTCATGGCCACGGAGAAGCGGGCCAAGAGCATCACCAAGAAGCCGGTGTGGGTCAAGGGCTTCGGCATGAGCCAGGAGCTTTATTACGCGGGCGAGCGCGACCTCACCCGGATCAAGTCGGCCCAGGACGCGGCCAAGATGGCCTACAAGATGGCGGGGATCAAGGCGTCGGACATTGACGTGGCGGAGGTGTGCGAGCTGTTCGCGCACCAGGAGCTGATGCTCACGGAGGCGCTGGGCTTTGCCAAGCCCGGCCAGGGCGCGAAGCTATTAAAGAGCAGGGCAACCGAGGTGGGCGGCAAGATCCCGGTCAACCCGTCTGGGGGGGCGCTGGCGGCGTGCGCGCTGAACGCGGTGAGCCTGGTGCGGGTGGTCGAGTGCGCCAAACAGCTCCTGGGGGAGGCCGACAACCAGGTGAAGGGCGCGAAGACGGCGCTGGCCCATGGCCAGTGCGGGCCGGCCGCGCAGAACAACATCGTCACCATCCTTTCCAAAACAAAGTAAGGGGAGGGAAGAGTCATGGCTAAAGAAGAGAAGAAGGCACCGAAGAAGGAAAAGGTCATCACCCGCGACGCCAAGGGCTCGTGGGACGTGAAATACAAATGGCACTTCCGGTCGGACTACATGGAGCGCTACGTGGCGGCATTGAAGGACATGAAGATGCTGGCGACCAAGTGCAACCAGTGCGGGCGGGTGTATTCGCCGCCGGCCACCCGCTGCGGCCGGTGCTTTGTCGAGCTCACCGAGTGGACCGAGGTCCAGCCGCGGGGCAAGGTCATCATGTACACGGTCATGTACAACGCCATCTCGGGCGAGCCGCTGCCCGAGCCGAGGATCACGGCCATCATCCAGCTCGAAGGATCGTCGGCCTGGATGATCGCGCCGGTCAAGAACACCAAGCCGGAGGAGATGCACACCGGCCTGGCCATCAAGGTGGTCTGGAACGAGGCGAGGAAGGGAGTGCTGGCCGACATCCAGCACTTCGAGGCGGTGAGGTAAAGTAGAGAAGCAAAGATTAACGCCAAGACGCCAAGACCGCCAAGATCGAATAAAGATAATTTTATTCTTGGCGGTCTTGGCGTCTTGGCGTTCAATCTTACCTGCATTATTGGAAATTTTGGCATAAGATAGGGTCATGGGTTGGACACGGAAGCTGAAGGGGCCGGGCACGGTCGCGGCCGCGATCATATTATTTTTCATGGTTGACCGGGCGCTCATGGCCGGGTTCCTGCTCCCCTGGTATTGCAACGAGGACGAGCGCTGGGTGCGGGGCGGCGCGGTCAAGATGGCGCGCGAGCAGAGCATTGACCCGGGCTCGCACAAGTACCCGGAGCTGATGACCGCGCTCACGGCCGGGGTTTACGGCGCCGCGTACCTCTCCGCCAATCTCCGGGCGCTGCCGCACTTCGAGAGCTGGCGCTCGTTCGCATGGCACCGCGCGCATTACGCGTTCGGGTTCGTTTCCACCGTGGTCTGGGGCCGGATGCTGGCGGCCGGGCTCGGGGCGCTCGCGCTGTTAATTTTTTATCGCCTCGCAAAAAAGGAGAGCGGGGAGGAGACGGCGCTGCTGGCGTTACTGCTCTTCGCGACCGCGCCCGCGTATCTTTTTTCGACCATTCTTCTAAAGCCGGACGCGCTCCTGATGATCGGCGTGCTGCTCGCCGTATGGTCGAGCCTCCGGGTGCTGGAGCGAGGGAGCGGGGCGGACTACGTACTGGCCGGGCTGGCCGCGGGCCTGTGCCTGGCCGCCAAGTATCATGTCCCGGCCTTGGTGCCGGCGCTCATCGCGCACCGGCTCAGGCGCCGCGACCTGCCGCTCGCCAGGTCCTTCCTCGACGCGCGCTGGCTCATCATTATCGTGGCGGCGGCCGCGGCCTTTGCCGCGCTCTCGCCGATCACCTGGCTGGACCTCCCGGGCGCGATGCGGCAGGCCGGGATCGAGCTCCACATCCAGCGCCTGGACCCGCTCTTGCTCCGGTCGTCCAAGCTGTGGTGGCAGGCGCCGGTGCTGTTCCAGCTCACCTCGGTCCTGCCCCTCGCGCTCGGCATTCCGCTCTACCTCATGGCCCTCGCCGGACTTCTTTGGCGCGGAGACTTCCGCAACCCGCGGATGATAGTGCTCTGGTCGTATCCGGCCGGGCTCCTGGTGTTCATGATGGCCGTAAGCCGGCTGGGCGCGCCACAGCTCTACACCATGGTCGTGCCCTTTTTCGCGCTGGCCGCGGCCCGGCTTATTGCGCCGTGGGCCATGACGCGGTCGCGGGTGAAGACGGCGGCGGCGGTGGCGCTGGTCGCGGGGGTGGCCGCGTACAACCTGGTCCTGTACCACAGCCTGATCGGGTTGGAGGACCGCATCGCGCGGGAGGCCACGGCGGACCTTGCGAGCACGCACCGGCCGGGCCGGATTGACCTTGCTTTCATGCCCTATTACCCGAACCCGGACCTGACGTGGACCTGCAAATTCGTTCCGCAGTTCATGCTTTCCCGGAAACTCATCAGGGACGCGCATCCCGACCGCATCCTGCTCCACCACGCCTTTTACAACGCGTACCTGG
Source organism: bacterium (assembly GCA_035527835.1). Classification (GTDB taxonomy): domain Bacteria; phylum RBG-13-61-14; class RBG-13-61-14; order RBG-13-61-14; family DATKZS01; genus DATKZS01. The sequence continues at coordinate 5,781 of DATKZS010000222.1, read as the reverse complement.
ACAACCCGGAGCTGACGCGCGACCCGCGGGTCGCGGACATGGTGGCGCTGTACCTGGAGCTCCGGCTGAACCGGGCCGGGTATCGGGAGGTTGACCGCTGGGCCGGAGAGAGCTTCAACAGCCGGACCTACGCGGCGCTGCTGCCGGACCTGGAGGGGCTGATGGTGAGCATTTACGAGAAAGAAAAAAACGGGCCTCGCGACAATTCCGCGGGCGGAGATTGACAAAATAGAATTTGCTTATATCTTTTAGGCGGGGTCTTGCCTTTGATTGGCGAGATGTGCTAGGTTGAACTGGTCGGCGAACAGGGACTAAGATCAACCATTCACAAGGAAGGAGAGAAAAACATGACTCAACCGGCGGGGACAATGGGTGGAGCAGCTGTGGGCGGGGGTATGCAACTGGCGGAGCCCACGGAAAGGCTGATCGCTGCGGTGATCGATTGGGCAATCCTAATTGGGATCAACATTGTGTTGGGAATCGTAGGTGGCATTCTCAGCAAAATCACAGGACTGCTCGGCGTCTTGGTATGGCTGATCCAAATTATAGTGCCCATCTGCTACTTTGTTTACTTATGGGCCATGGATAACCCGATAACAGCCAGGGGCCAGTCCATCGGCAAGAAGATGCGCAACATCAAAATTGTAAAGGAAGACGGGTCCGATATCACAGTGGGAGACGCGGTGCTGAGAGTTATCGGCTACTACATCTCCGGCATAGTGATCCTGCTCGGCTACGTCTGGATCTTGATTGATAAGGAGAAGCACCAGGGCTGGCACGATAAAATCGCGAAGACTCTGGTGGTCAAGGTCTGACCCCTCTGACCATTGCGCTTACACGGCCCTCCCTCAAGTTCCCGGGAGTTTTTCCGGGAACGGGGAGGGCCGTTTGCGTTAAGGAGGATGAAGGTTTCACCGTGGCGCGGCCGGCGGAGGCATTTTGAACAATAAAAAAGACATTCGCCGCAGATGAACGCAGATGAACACAGATTAAGAAAAAAGCTTTCAGAAATTATCTGCGTTAATCTGCGTTCATCTGCGGCAAAAAATAGACCCATGTATCCTCGATCGTGCCAATACAGGGGGACAGGCCATGGACTTTGAAAAACTGCTTCGCGGCTCCTGGGACCATTTTGTCAAGGACATCGTCAATCTCATCCTTTTTTTTCTGGTCGGCGGCGTGCTGTGCATTACGATTGTCCTGATACCATCCGTGATCGCCGGCTTTACCCGCGCCACCCTCGCTTACGTCCGGACGGGCCGGAAGCCGGAATTCACCGAGCTGTGGAACTTCAACGGCTACCTGGAAACGCTGCTCCTGATGATCATCGGCGGCTTTCTGATCATGATCGGTTACTGCCTGCTCATCGTGCCCGGCGTCATCCTCCAGATCTGGTGGCTGTACGCGCTGTTCTTCATCGTGGACCGGCGGATGGGCTTCTGGCAGGCCATGAGCGCGAGCAAGGACGCGGTCAGCCGCACCGGCCTGTTCAACCACTTCGTGGTCCTGCTGATCGCCATGGTCCTGAACGGCCTGGGCAGCGCCGTCTCCGGGCTGGGCGCCCTGGTCACCACGCCGTTCGTCATGATCATGCTCGCGCTCGTATACCTGGACCTGACCGGGGAGAGGGCCATCGGGGGCGAAGAAGCGGGAATGAACCGCAAAGGCGCGGAGAACGCGGAGAATTAAGAAGCGCCAACGGCGCGGCCTTCGTTAACCCAGGGCGGAAGCCCTGGGGAAAGCGCCGGAATTCAGCGCAAGCCCTGTATGGGCGGCCCAACGTTTGCCGCCGCGTCAGCCCCGAACTTAGGCCGCGCTTTCAGCGCTTGCATGATACTCTTATCCCTCGTTCCCAGGGCTTCCGCCCTGGGTTAACGAAGGCCCGCCCTTTCAGGGCTCGGATAAAAGAATTCCTCCGCGTTCTCTGCGTCTCCGCGGTTAAAACTTCCTTTCATCCATGATAATGCTCATGCGGGATGAGGGAGTGGGGTTTTTCGAGTCCGTGGGCCTCCATGAGGGCGGCGTCGGAGAGGATCTGGCGGGGATTGCCGTCGGCGACGATCCTGCCCTGGTCGAGGACGATGATCCGGGAGCATAGTTCGAGGACCATTTCGAGGTCGTGGGAGGCAATGATCCTGGTGTTGTCGAGCGCGGCCAATTGGCGGATGAGCTTGCGTCGGGCGCGGGGGTCGAGGTTCGACGAGGGCTCGTCGAGGAGCAGGACCTCAGGCTCCATGGCGAGGACAGTGGCCAAAGAGGCGAGTCGTTTCTGTCCGCCGGAGAGGTGGCCGGGGAACTTGTGCTCCTTGCCGGACAGTCCGCGCTCCGCAATGGCCTTTTTCACGCGGAGATCGAGCTCGGCGCCGTTCACGCCCTGGTTCAAGAGCCCGAAGGCCACGTCGTCGTAGAGGGTGGGCATGAAGAGCTGGTCGTCGGGGTTCTGGAAGATCAGTCCCACCCGGTCGCGGACTTGCTTGAGATTTTTTTTCGTGACCTGTAGCCCCATCACGCTGATCGAGCCCTCCCGCACGCTCAGGAGGCCGACGGCGGCGAGCAGCAGCGTACTCTTGCCCGCGCCTGACGGCCCGACCAGCCCGACCACCCCTCCGGCCTCTACCGAGAACGACACGTCGGAGAGAGCCCGCGTGCCGTCGGCGTAGGCGTAGGCGGCACAGACCACTTCCAGGGCCGGAGCGCTCATAATGCCACTCCCGCCCCGAGCCACTGGGTCACCGGCAGGAGGCGGAGCGCGGCGCAGCCGGCGACCACGAGCGCGAGGAAGAATGTGTCCTCGCTGCGCCAGCTCATTTTGCGGGGCGTGCGCAGGCGGCCGTCAAAGCCGCGGACCTGCATGGCGCGGTAGATGGCCTCGCTCCGGTCCACGGTGCGCAAGAGCAGGGTGGAGAGCATGCGGGAGGCCGTGGCGAGGCGGGTCCTTTTCCGGGCGGAGCGCAGCTCGCGGGCCTGGTTCAGGCGCGAGGCCTCGCTGATCAGCACGAACAGGTAGCGGTACAGCAGCATGAGCTGGACAATGAGCGGACGGGGCACTCTCATAGCGCCGAGCGCTTCCGTGATCCTGGGCATACTGGTGGTGGCGATCAGGACGATGGCCGCGGCCACGCACAAAAAGCCGCGCGCCAGGATGGACATGAAGCTCACCCAGCCGCCCGAGACCGCGACCCCGTGGACCGTGAACAGCGCGGCGCGGTCGAGCAGCGGATTGAACATGCCGATGAAAATAATGAACGGGCTCGCGATCAAGAGCCGTCGCAGGATGAGGCCCGCCGGAACGAAGCCGAGCACGGCGAGGCAGAGCGGGAACAGGACGAACGGGGTGAGCGGCGCCAGCGCGTACTTGTTGAAGCTCACCACGGTAAGGATGAAGGCCAAGGTGGCCAGGACCTTGGCGCGCGGATCGAGCCGGTGCACCATGCTGTCCAGGTAGGCGTGGCGGTCGAGCCGATATGCGTCTTGTAGGCTCATTGTGACAGTAATAAGAAAGCCGCAGATGAACGCAGATGAACACAGATAAGAAAAATCCTTCAGAAATTATCTGCGTTCATCTGCGTTCATCTGCGGCTCATTATTTCTCCTGATATTCTTGTATGTTTCACCTATTCACCCGGCGCCTTTCCCCTGACCTTGACCAGGACCAGGGCGAGCGCGGCGGCAATGCCGAGGACCAGCATGGAGCCGAACACCCCGGAGACGCTGGTCTCTCTGGAGGGCGCGGGCCATTGCTCCGCGGATTCGGGTCCTTCCCCGGCGGCCTGGTCCTTTTTAAACGCATAGTCGGGAAGGATGGCGGTTTTTTGCTGGAGGCCGGAGAGTCCTTCTTCGAGGCCGCCCTTGCCGGAGCTCAGCTCGGTGGCGCCGGTGATTTTGTTGATGCTCCATTCCAGTCCGTCGGGATGGGCGGAGGCGAACCAGGCCACGACGCCGCTCACGAGCAGGGCGGCGATAAACATGGACACGATCACGGGCCGGAGCGGGCGGCGCTCGCGGCCGAAATTATCGTCCAGGCCGAGGCTCGCCTTCACCACCTCCGGCCGGATGCGGAAGACCAGTCCCACCACCGCCACCGTGACCACGCCCTCGATAATGGCGATGGGGAAATGAATTCCCAGCATGAGCGCGCAGAATTTGCCGAACGGCAGCTCGCTCCGTCCGGAGAGGAGCGTCTCGATGACCACGCTGAAGGCGCCCAGCTCGAGCGCGATCAGCGTGCCGATGGCGGCGCCGAGGCTCAAGCGCCGAAAGCCCGGGGCCTTGCCCGCGAGCAGGCGGTAGATCAAGAAGCCGACCACGCACGGGTAAAAGCCCATGTTCCAGATGTTGGCGCCGAGCGCCAGGATGCCGCCGTCAGCGAAGATCAGCGCCTGCACGATGAGCACGGAGGCGATGGTGAGGAAGGCCGCGTACGGACCGAGCACCATGGCCAGCAACATGCCGCCGCCCAGGTGGCCGGACGAGCCGGTGCCGGGAATCGAAAAATTGATCATCTGCGCCGCGAACACGAACGCGCCCATCACGCCCATCAGCGGGACCTTCTTCTCGTCAGCCTCCTCCCGGACCTTTTTCGCGCTGTAGGCAATGCCCGCGCCGGAGGCCGCGAGGAAGGCCACGCCCACGGCAGGAGATAATAATGCGTCGGCCATGTGCATTGTCACACCCCCTTGATTCAGCAACGGCTCGTTCTTACCTGGTAATGTAGCATGATTTCAGGAAATGTGCCATCGTCGGGAACTAACATTCAGCAACCTTCCCGGGCAGGTGCTTAATCCCTTCACCATCCGGCAACCACGGCCAGGCTGATGCGCAGGTCCGGGGTGGCCGGGGTAAGGCCGGCGCCGAGGCCCGCGCTCAAGGTGATGCCGTCGGCAACCGAACAGGCGGCGCCCAGCACTGCCTCCATGTAATTGTCATCATTGGAAGCCATTAAGTCAGCTTCTCCGTAAATCTGCGCGACCAGGGCGAGCTCATCGGACGCGGCCCATTCTCCGGCCAGGCCGTAAAGCATGGCGTCGTTGGCGTCCGGATTGAAGATGGCGCCGGCGTTGCCGATGGCGCGGAAATCACCCTGGCCCAGCGATCCGATGAGGAAGAGGGCGGGGACCATCTTGTCGCCGGCGAGTCCTTTTTCGCGCTCGCCCGAGGGCAGGAGGCTGCGGAACTCGATCCCGAGATTGTTGGGCTCCTGGCCGTCCCCCAGGAAGCGATACTTTAAAAGGAACTCGGAGTCGCCGAAGCCGGAGGCCTGATCGTCGGCGTCAATCCAGGAGGTATAATAAAGCGTGGTGTCCAGCTCCAGGCCGCGATAGAGGCCGCTCTTGATGGAGACATAGCCGGCGGCTTCCTCCGCCCGGCCCTCCGGCCAGAACAGATCGTTTCCCCACTCGAACTCGAAATGGCGGTACTCGACGGTGCTGGGATCGTCGCCGTCCAGGGGATGATAGGCCAGGGCGGGAGCGGCCAGGGCGCAGGACAAGATGAACAGCCACAATCCCCCTGAAAAGCCGCATCGTGGAATTGTACGGAATTGATGGAATGAATAATTCATTTAACAAATCCTCCGGTGGCACGTTTCCTAAAAAGATAGCACGATTTAAAATTCATGTCAAGCTTTTTTTATGCTCCCGATCACTCTTGTCCAAAATAGGCCGTAAGAAAACCGCCAAGACGCCAAGAGCGCCAAGGATCGCCAAGTAAATCATGATGTTTCTTCGCGGCCCGGCAAAGAACAGCTCCGGAGCGTTGGCCCCAACCGGCTTGGCGAACCGG
>DATKZS010000221.1:0-35859 GCA_035527835.1 bacterium | reverse complement strand
TCCGGAGCGTTGGCCCCAACCGGCTTGGCGAACCGGCCGACGGGAGCGCCAAGCAAGAAACATTCGCACCCAAGCCCTCTTAAAATCGTGTTGAAAAATAATCCTTGGCGCTCTTGGCGTCTTGGCGGTTCTCCGGTCCGTTTATTTTGGACAGCACTGGGACTTTCCCCATTTTATTTTCCGATGAATTTGACGGGGTTGTCGCATTTCTGGCATTTTCCGTTTTTGAGGTCGCGGATGGTGGTGGTGTATCCGCGGCGGCGGACGAGGACGGCGTTGCAGGAGGGGCAGGTGGAGTCGTTGCCGACGTCGGCCATGACGTTTCCGAGGTAGACGTAGTTGAGCTTTTGTCGTCCGATCTCGTAGGCGCGGAGCAGCTTTTTCATGGGGGTGGGCGGGTTGTCGAGCGTGTACATGGGGTGATAGGCGGAGAAGTGGAGGGGGACGTCGCCGACGGAGGCGATGAAGTCAACGAGGTCGGAGATGTCCTGGTCGGAGTCGTTCTCGCCGGTGACGAGCAGGGTGGTGACCTCGACCAGGCAGTCTTGGGCGGCGCGGGCAATGGTTTTCATGACGGGCTCGACGCGGCCGTGGCAGAGTTTTTTGTAGTAGTCGTCGCGGATGGACTTCAAGTCAATGTTCATGGCGTCAATCAAGGGCAGGAGCTCTTCGAGGGGCTCGGGGTTGTAGAAGCCGTTGGTGACCATGACGTTCTTGAGGCCGGCGTCGCGGGCGAGACGGGCGGTGTCCAGGACGTACTCGAACGACATGTAGGGCTCGTTGTAGGTGTAGGCGATTCCGAAGGAGTGCTGGCGGCGGGCGGCGGATACGATGTCGGCGGGCATGGCCTTTGAGGTGGGGACGTCGCCGTCCCAGAGGTGGTAGTTCTGGCAGAAGGAGCAGGCGAGGTTGCAGCCCTGGGTGCCGACGGAGAGGATCATCTCGCCGGGGTGGAAGTGGTAAAGCGGTTTTTTCTCGATGGGGTCGAGGTTCAATGCGCTGATCTCGCCGTAGTGGCTGGCGAAGAGCTTGCCGTTTACGTTCAATTTGTTTTTACAGATGCCCTGCTTGTCGGGCCGGAGCTTGCAGTGGTGGGGGCAGAGCCGGCACTGCACTTTCGAGTCGTCGAGCTTTTCCCAGTATTTGGCCTCTTTCATGGGGTCACCTCTTTTAGCCGAGCTCGGACATCTTGAAATGACGGATACATTTTAAGACAGGATTAACAGGATTGACAGGATTTAAAACAAGAGGCAAATTCTGAACATCCTGTAAATCCTGTTAATCCTGTCTTTAAATTCTTTGAGCAGGTTTTCATGCGATCTCCAGCTCCTCCATGGTTTCCTTGAGCGGAACACCTTCGCGGTCCCAGCCGCGGACGGCGTAGTAGTCGTCGAGCATGCGGTCGCGCATGGCGGGGGTGATGAGCCGCTCGCGGCCCTCGATCGAGATCGGCTCGTTCATAAAGCGCGCGGGCAGGTCGTCGTCGCGGCGGGCGAAGCCGGCGCGGAGGTTGAAGATGCGTTCGAGGGACGCGGCGCGCTCGGCGCATCGCTCGAGCGCGGAGCGGTCCACGTCGGCGCCGATGGCGGCGCCGTAGACGCGGGCCCAGTGTCCGGCGTCGAGGGCGTAGCCGGTGAAGCGGCAGATTCCGAGGGAGTCCTGGATGATTCCGAGGTCCTGCTGGTTCTTGGCGGTCATGGCGGCCTGCCGGACGGAGAAGCGGGGCACTTCCTTGAAGCCGCCGAAGAATGCCAGCGATATGGAGTAGCCGCCGCGGAGGTGGCAGGCGCCGGTGGGCGAAGTCATGTAGCCGAGCGCCTGGGCGGGCATGCCGCGGGGGTCGTAGGCCGGGATTTCGAGGCCCTTGACCTGCATGGCGGCTTCGGGGTGCTCGAAGCGCTCGGCCAGGCGGCGGGAGCCTTGGGCCATGAGGTCGCCGATGCCGTGGCGGCCGGCGATGATCTCGACGGCGGAAGGATAGAAGGCGGGATCGCCGAACTGGAGGGGAAGGCCGTCGAGATCGGCGGAAGTGATGGCGCCGATCTGGCGGAGCTCGGCGGCGCAGGCGAGGGTGCCGCCCAACGACATGGTGTCCAGGCCCTGCTCGTTGGCGCGGTAATTGGCGAGGGTGATTTTTTCGAGGTCATAAATATCGAGGAGCGGCCCCATCAGGACGGCGGACTCGAACTCGGGTCCTTCGCCGCGCTCGGACCCGACGCGGGTATGGCGCTGGCAGAGGATGGGGCAGCCGAAGCATCCGCCCTCTTTTTCGAGGATGGTCTTTCTGATGTTCTCGCCGGAGATGTTTTCGAGGAGTCGGGGGTCGTGGAGGCAGTCGCGGAAGTTCATGTGGGGCAGGATGCCCATCACGTTGATGAGGTGGACGAGTCCGGCGGTGCCGAGGTCGCGGAGCACGCGCTTGGTTACGGGCTGGGCCTTCATGGCGTGCTGGAGCTGGGCCACGGCGTCGTTGAAGCGGTCACGGTCGGCGACCTCGGAGCGGCGGGCGCCGGAGACGACGATGGCCTTTAAGTTCTTTACGCCGAGCACGGCGCCGGGTCCGCCGCGGCCGTAGGCGCGATTTTTTTCGTTCATGAGGGAGGCGAAGCAACAGAGTCTCTCGCCGGCGGGCCCGGTGACGAGGGCGGAGGCGTCCTGGCCGTGGCGGGCGATGAGCAGGTCGGTGGTCTCGTGCACGGTCCTGCCCCAGAGGTCGGCGGCGTCTCTGAGCTGGACGCGATCGGCGGGCGAGTCGCCCTGGTCGCTGATCGTGATGTAGGTGGGCTTGTCCGCGGCGCCGCGGATGATGAGCGCGTCGCAGCCGGCGCTCTTCAGGACCTTGGCCCATTTTCCGCCGGAGTTGGCCGATCCGATGGTGTTGGTGAGCGGCGACTTGAAGACGGCGTGGCCGCGTCCGGCGGTGGGCCCGCTGGTGCCGGTAAGGGCGCTGGTTGCAATCACGAGGACGTTGTCCGGCCCGAGCGGATCGCAGGCCGGGTCGCAGCGGTCGGTGAAGAGCTTGACCGCAAGCCCGCGTCCTCCGATCCACGGAGCGGCGTCCACGGCAAACCCATTTATCCCGCGGGTGGAGAGGTCAATCTCGATGACGTTGGCATTTAACATCCATCAATTTCCCGACGCGGTTGAATGCGTCATTTTCAATGTCACCGGGGAAAAACCCGGGTCATGAAATATCAGGTCAACGTCTCCGCCAACTCCTTGTGCTTCCCGCTCCCCACCACCTCGTTGATCTTTTCCCTGGCCGGGAGTTTTTTCATGAGGTATTCTTCCTTGATGCGGACGACGCGGCGGACGGAGAGGGTTGTCTGTCCGAAGTCGAGGATGCCCTGGTGGAGTCCGTCCACGATGGTCTTGCGGGCCTCCTCGGCCGCGGCGGGCCCGGAGCAGACGAGGAGGAGGTCGGCGCCGGCGCGGGCGGCGGAGAAGGCGGCGTCCTTGAGCGGCATGTATTTCATGAGGGCGCCCATCATGAGGTCGTCGGTGATGATGACGCCGTCGAATCCCATTTCCTCGCGCAGCAGGTCGTTGATGATGGGGCGGGAGATGGTTGCGGGGTAATAGGGGTCGAGGGCGGTGGCCTTGAGGTGGGCGGTCATGATCATGGGGACACGGGCTTTGATGGCCTCGCCAAAGGGGATGAGCTCGCGTCGCTCGAGGGTGGATCGGTCGGTTTCGGACACGGGGAGGTCGTCGTGGGAGTCCACGGTGGTGTCGCCGTGGCCGGGGAAGTGCTTGGCGCAGGAGATGACGCCGGCTTCGCGGTATGCCTGGATCATGGCGGCGCCGAGATGGGCGACCTTGTTGGGGTCCGGGCCGAGGCCGCGGTCGGCGATCACGGAGCAGCCGGGGTTGGAGTCCACGTCGAGGACCGGGGCGAGGTTGGTGTTGATGCCGACGGCCATCATCTCGGCGGCGATGGCCGAGGCCAGCTCCCGCGCCGTCTTCGAGTCCCTGGCCCCGAGCGCGCGCATGGATGGCCAGCGGGTGAAGGGCGGGGAGAGGCGCTGCACCCGTCCGCCCTCCTGGTCCACCGCGATGATCGGCGGCAGGGAGGAAGCGGAGCGGATGGCGTCGGTCAGCGCCCGCACCTCCTCCGGCGAGCCCAGGTTGCGGTTGAACAGGATGACGCCCGAGAGGCGCCCGCGCGACAGCGCCCTCTCCATCTCGGCCGGCAAGGTCTTGCCCTCGAAGCCGCCCACCACCATCTGCCCGGCCATCAGGTCCGGATCAAGCTGTATCTCGAGTCCCATGTGCTCCTCCTTTTTTCCCTCTCTGACCAGAATATCCGAGCGGGCGAGGAATGCAAGGGAATGTGAATCAGTGCTGTCCAAAATAGACAGACCAGAAAACCGCCAAGGCGCCAAGGATGCCAAGGATCATGATATTATTTCAATCTCAGTCCAGCTTGCGGCCATATGATTCTTTCTTGGCGCTCTCGCCGACCGTTTCGCCAAGCAGGTTGGGACCGAAGCCTTGGATCTGTTATTAGTCCCGCCGCAAACAAACACCAGGATTTGCTTGGCGATTCTTGGCGGTCTTGGCGCCTTGGCGGTTTTCTCAGCTCCTATTTTGGACAATTGTGAATGTGAATGATGAAATCCCGGATCTTGATACCCCGCCCTGGAGTCGGTGCGGTCCCGGGCGGGCGGGCGCGCGGCTTTCTCGCGTTGACTGCGCGGGGCACGCGGGATAGGATGGAGCATTTCAGGAGGTGGCGGCAAGATGGGCGGAAGTTTGTATGAGGAGCTGGACCGGATTTTTCATCCCCGCTCCATGGCGGCGGTGGGCGTTTCCGACTCGATGGAAAACATGGGCATGGGTTTTCTGATCGGCTACCGGAAGGCGGGGTTCAAGGGCGGGCTTTACGCGATCAACCCGACCAAGCAGTTCAAGCGTTTCGAGACGTATCCGTCGCTGCTCGACGTTCCGGGCCCGGTGGATTTCGTCAAGGTGTGCGTGCCCGCGGCCAAGGTCCCGGCGGTGATCGGGGACTGCGCGAAAAAGGGCGTGCTGGCCGTGACCATTTTCAGCTCCGGCTTCCGCGAGTCGGGCACGGCGGAAGGCGAAGCGCTGGAGCAGGAGATCATCCGGGCGGCGAAGAAGGGCGGGGTGCGGGTGATCGGGCCGAACTGCATGGGCATTTACTGCCCGGAGTCGGGCATGAGCATCCGCGCGGACATGCCGATCCTGCCCGACGGCCGGATCGGGCTCATCAGCCAGAGCGGCGGGGTTTCCATCAGCGTGGTCATGGCGGCGGCCGAGCGCGGCCTGGGCTTTGCCAAGGCCCTGAGCTACGGCAACGAGAGCGACCTGGGCCCGCCCGAGATTCTGCACTACATGGGCCGCGACCCGAAGATCAAGGTGATCTGCCTTTACATCGAGGGCACGCGCCGTCCCGACGAGCTCAAGGCCGCGCTCACGGACGCCGCGGCGAGAAAGCCGCTGATCGTGCTCAAGGGCGGGGTCACGGGCGTTGGCAACCGCGCGGTGTCGTCGCACACGGGCGCCATGGCTGGCGCCGGCGAAATCTGGGAGGCCCTGATCCGGCAGGCGGGCGCCGTGCCCGCGGCCGACATTGACGAAATGCTCGACCAGGCCGTGCTCCACTCGCTCTCGGCGCCGCCGCGCGGCCGGCGCGTGTGCCTGCTCTCGGTCTCCGGCGGCTTCGGCGTGTTCGCCACCGACCAGATCATCCGCGCCGGCTTCGAGATGCCCGAGCTCAGCCCGGAGACGAGGCAGGCGCTCAGCAAGAATTTCGACGCGCCCGGCACCAGCACCCGGAACCCGGTGGACCTCGCCGCCAAATTCTTCCAGCCCCAGCATTTCCAGGAGCTGTTCGGAGCGCTCAACGCGGAACCGAACATTGACGCCTTCATCGTGATAGTGGGCATCGAGTACCTGTGCTTTGTCGGCGACAAGGCCGCGGAGTGGTCGGGATTCATGGTGAAAGCCTTGCAGAACGGACTCAAGATGCTGCAAAAGCCGGTCTACGTGGTCTTCTTCCACACCGCGCTTGACGAGCTCCGGCTCAAGCACGAGCGGTCATTCCTGGCCGAGGGCCTGCCCGTGTTCCCGGAAATGAACCGCTGCCTCACCGCCGTGAAGAGGGCAATGAAGGGGAATAAGTAAGAGCGCACGATCTTCAGAAGATTTTCAGACGGGATTAACAGGATTAACAGGATTTTCGGAATTCCGGCCTTGCCTTTTTTCTTCATCCCGTTAATCCTGTCAATCCCGTCAAAAAAAATTTCATGATTTCCGGATGCGGCAAAACACTCTAGGCAAACGCCATGGACGAACTCGGACGTTATCGTGGCGCGCTGCTCGGCCTGGCCGTGGGCGACGCGCTGGGCGCGCCGGTCGCGGGGCTGAAGGACGGGCACATTGTCCAGCTCTACGGCCGGATCAAGGGCTTTGTGGACGCGGCCCAGGCCTGGAAGGACCGGCCGCGCCGATGGCGCCAAAGCGGGCTGTACACCGAGGACACCCAGCACGCGCTCGCGCTTTCGGACACGCTTGTCAAATGCCGCGGGCTTAAACGCGCATATTTCACCGAGCTCCTGCTCGACCTGGCCCGCGCGGAAACCGGGCTTCCGCTCGGAGCGCACCGGGGCGCGAGTGATGATCTTCGCGCCACGATCGTTGCTCTCCAAAATGGGACGCCCCCTGACCAAGCCGGCCGCCCCAGCGCCGGCATCGGACCCATGGCGCGGGTTGCGCCCATCGGCCTGTATTACGCCGGCAAGGGAGAGGCGCTCCTTGGCGCGGCCATCGAGCAGGGCCTGGCCACGCACCGCGACCCGCGCGCGCTGGTCATGGCCGCGGTGATGGCGCGGGCCGTCGAGCTCTCGGTCTCGGGCGCGTGGGACCGGGCGCGGCCGGCGGGAAAAGCCGATGACCTGCTCGACGCCGCGGCCGTGGCCGAGCGGCTGGTGGAGAAGGAATACATCCATCTGGTGCCGGTGGCGTGCATGGACCGGTTCGGCATGGCGCTATCGGGTCTAAGACTCCTGCCCCGGCTCTTTGATCTACCCGGTGAAAAAATGGCGTTCAACCAGATCGTGGCCGAGGCCAACCGCCAGTTTCCCGGGCACAAGATCACCGAGCCGGGCCAGGGCTTTGTCATGGCCGCGGGCCTGTCCGCGCTGTTCATCGCGCTCGGCGCGCCGGACTTCGAGGACGGGGTATTACAGGCCGTGCACCTGGGCAAGGACACTGCGGGAATGGCGGCGATCGCCGGCGCCATCCTGGGCGCGAGGCTCGCTGAGTCCGCCATCCCGGGGCCGTGGCGCGAGAAGCTGGTGAACGCCGAACAGGTGGGCTTGCGGGGAGAGGCGCTCCTGCAAAAGACCTGGGAGGGCCTGGCTATCAAGGACCTCGTCAAAATGGAGACGGCGCTGACCAGCCAGGAAGAACGCGAGCGCCAGGCCCTGGTCCAGAAATTGGAACAGAGTGGAGAGCTGAAGCCCCCGGCGCCGAAGAAAGCCAAGCAGCAAGCTCCCGCGGCCCCGCCGTTCATGCCGAGCGCGCTGGACCGAAAAAAGAAGAGGCAGAAGACCAAGCGGGAAAAAGCGCCGTGGAAAAAGTAATACCGAACGGGCCGGCTACGGGCAATCTTGGTCCCGGAGGGACATGACGATAGTAGCCCGGGAATTTATTCCCGGGAACCCGGATCAAGATAACCGCTAAGTCCCGGAGGGACGGCCGATAACTTTCGGCGGGAGGAGAACCATGACTATCGGAACCAGACTGAATCCATTACTCTTGGCGGTGGCCATAATATTTATTTCATCCTGCGCCGGCAAGCATTACCCCGCTCCCGACCACGACATCAACCAGCCGGTGCTGGCGTCCTACGCTCCGGCCGAGACGCCGTTCGACGGCCGGCTCCAGGTGATCGCCTTCAACGTCGAGCGCGGCTTCTTCTGGCCCGACGTGGTGAATTACGTGGACCGGGAACGCGCCGATCTGCCCGCCACCGTCGTGCTCCTCTCCGAGACCGACCGCAACCACAGCCGCACGCACGACGTGTTCGTGGCCGACGCCATGGCCCGCGCGCTCAGCATGAACATGGCCTGGGTCACGGAGTACATCGAGTACAACGACCAGACGCCCGAGAACCAGGGCGACCACGGCAACGCCATCCTCTCCCCCTTCCCGCTCGCCGACGTCACCGTGATCCGCCTGCCCACCATGTACCCGTGGGAAAAATTGGGCTACCTGCGGGGAGAGCCGCGTTACGGCGACCGCGTCACCATCGGCGCCACCCTCCTGCTCCCCGGCGGCAAAAAGGTCCGCGTTTACTCGACCCATCTCGAATCCGACGCCGAGACCGTGGGCAAGTGGATCCAGGCATCGAAGGCAATCAAGGACGCCGCCAACCACGACCTGCCCATGGTCCTGGGCGGAGACCTCAACGAGGTCCCCGGCGGGCTCATGTTCGGGATGTTCCCCCTCCATCACGTCAAGAACGCCTTTTCCGGCGACCTCTCCCCCACCGGAAGCTGCAAGCCCGCGGACGGACGCGCCCGGTGCTTCCTCAAAATTGACTGGATCGTCTACCGCGGACTCGAACGCCTAAGCAGCGCCGTTGACTACCCGCTCAACTCCGAGGGCGGCGTGATGTCGGACCACGTGCCGGTAAGGGCGGTGTTTCAAGTCAAGTAAGGACAGGTTCACACAGTCGCTCATGCCGCGAGGCGGCACCCTGGAATGATGAAAATGTTTTATGACAGGATTAACAGGATTTACAGGATGGAGAAGAGAAAACAATCGGCGCTTTTCGGCAATCATGTAAATCCTGTTAATCCTGAGCCTCTTGCAAAATGTAGCGCCGCCATCTTGGCGGCAAAAACAGGCACCAGTAATATTAGGGGGTTACGTTGCCGGCAAGATGCCGGCGCTACCCCCCGGAATCTTTTTGCAAGAGGCTCTCCTGTCATAAGTTTTTCAGGAGAGGAACACGAAGAACACAGAGATAAAAAAATATTTTTCTCTTTGCGTCTCCGCGTCTCCGCGGTTATAAAAAAGTTATAATGCATGAAAGGAGCCTGCATGAAAACGTATGGCACACTGTTACTCGCGGCGATGCTGTCGCTGTCCGCTTCCTCCTGCGCGGTGAAGACGTATCCGCGGCCGGTGACGGCCAAGGAAAAAATGGACTCTAACGTGGCCCATGCCATTGATACCACTGGCGCCAAGCTGATGGCGCGGGTCTATACCGGGCCTGACTACGACCTGGCGCGCCAGCACGCCACCATTGATTACAGCTACTACCTGGACCCGAAGTTCAAGGCCGACCCGCGCCTGTTCTATCCGGCGCCGGGGTCGCTCCCGGAGGTCGAGGTCGTCGAGAGACTGGCGGAGGACGACCGGGTCGAGGTCAGCCTGATCAAGTGGCCGAGCCTCTACCATCCGATGAACCCGGCCTTCGCGCCCTACTACGATACCTATACCGAAACCCACACGGCCTATGGCGTGTACCTGAAGAGCAAGCGCGGCAACAAGGGCGCCATCGTGATCTCGCACGGCTGGACCGGGGGCGACATCACCAAGAGCTACAAGATCGAGAAGATGGAGGGCTTGGTGGACGCCGGCTACGACGCGGTCATGATCCAGCAGCCCTACCACGGCCTGCGCGCTCCGGCGGACTCCAAGTTCTCGGGCGAATACTTTTTCTCCGGCGAGGTCGCCAGGACCAACGAGGCCTTCTGCCAGACCGTGACCGACGTAAGGAGCATGGTGATGTGGCTTAAAGACCATTATGAGGTGGTCGGCATCAAGGGCGGCAGCCTGGGCGGGATCACCACGCTGCTCACCGCCGCGGTGGACGACACCATTGACTTCGCCATCGCCTGGGTGCCGCCGTCGTCGTTCGGCGACATGCCGGAGGACAGTCCGCTCATCCCCTTCATCATCGAGGGCCTGAAAGAGTCGGGCCTCGACCGCCAGAAAATCGCCGACATCATGTACGTCTCCAGCCCGGACAACTTCCGGCCCGCCATCCCCAAGGACGACATCCTCATCTTCGCCGGCATGGGCGACAACTTCGTGCCGCCCTACATGCCGGCCAAGGTCTGGGAGGCCTGGGACCAGCCCGAGATCTTCTGGTTCGCCGGCGGACACGTCGTCAACTTCGAGCTGAAACAGAGCATGGAGATCCAGCGCGAGTTCCTGATCAAACATCTGCAGAAATGAATAAATGCCGGCGGCATTCTGGGAGAAGAAACGATTTGAGGTCCGGATTCTCAGCGCTCGAATTCGGCTTTAGGGATTCTTGATTGTTTTATAATTCCCAGAACGGTGCCTTTTCTGAGCTCTTTGTGGTCGGGAATCGGGACCGTGACGGTGGAATCGGCGAATTTTTTCTGCATGACAATATGACTGCCGCGACGCCGGACTTCGGCGAAACCATGCCTGGCCAGAACCGCGCATACGTCCCGGCCTGACAGCACCGGGACTTTACCCAACCTTCACCTCGAACGAGCTTATATAGGTCTCGCCGCGCATCCGGTCCCGGATCTCCTTTTCGCTCGCCGTCTCCAGGAACAGCTCCACGGCTTCCCTGAGGTTGGCCCTCGCCTGCTCAACCGTGTCCCCCTGGCTTACGACCTCGAGCTCGGGACAATACGCCACAAAGCCGTCGTCTTCCCTTTGCAGTATCGCGGTGAATTCAGATTTGATGGGTTTGCGTTTGCGCATGCGTCATCCTCCTTGCCCATATTATAGGCGACCGGCTAATAATTGTTAAGGGCCACCGCCTGCTATGATATTATATATCATGTTGGCAACGAAGGACGATAAAAAGCCGGTCCCGCCGGCATCCTGGGAGGCCAAGGTCCCGGACCTGCCGCGGGCGCCGGGGGTGTATTTGTTCCGGGACGGACAGGGCCGCGTGCTCTACGTGGGCAAGGCCAAGGACCTGCGCTCGCGCGTCCGCTCGTACACCAGGGAGCAGGGAGACACGCGCTACAGCGTGCAGTTCCTGCGCGAGAAGATCGCGGACCTGGAATTCATCGTGACCGACACCGAGAAGGAAGCGCTGATCCTGGAGAACAACCTGATCAAGAAGTACCGGCCGCGCTACAACCTGCATCTGCGCGACGACAAGACCTATTACCACATCCGGCTCACGCTGGCGGAGGATTTTCCCCGGCTCACGCTGACGCGCCGTCCGCGGAAGGGCGGCAAGGACCTGCTCTTCGGCCCGTTCGCGTCGAGCGTATCGGTCAAGGAGACGGTGCGGATGCTGCAGATGATCTTCCCGCTCCGGCGCTGCTCGGAGCGGTTCCGGATGCGCGAGCGGCCGTGCCTTAACTATCAGATCGGCAAGTGCCTGGGCCCATGCGCCCAGAAGCTCACCAGGGAAGAGTACGGCCAGGTGGTGAACGAGGTGACGCGGTTCTTGAAGGGGCGGCGGCCGGAGCTGATCCGGGAGCTGAAGCAGCGCATGGGGGAGGCCGCGGAGGCGGAGGATTTCGAGACGGCGGCCCTGCTGCGTGACCGGGTGACGGCGATCGAGAAGACGCTGGAGGCGCAGAAGGTTGACTCGGTAAAGCCGGTGGACCGCGACGTGATCGGGTTTTACCGGGAGGGCGACCGGGTGGTGATCCACCGGCTCGGCTTCCGGGGCGGGGTGCTGCTGACGAGCGACTCCGACGGTTTTTCGCGCGTGGCCCAGCCGGACGAGGAGATACTCGCCTCTTACCTCACGCAGCTTTACCGGGAGCGGGCCGAGCCGCCGGACGAGGTCATGGTGCCGTTCGCGCCGGCGGACGCGGAGCTTTTACAGGAATCGTTCGCGGAGATGAAGGGCCGGAAGTGCGCGGTGCGGGCGCCGGAGCGGGGAGAGGGCCGCCGGCTGGTGGAGATGGCGGCGAAGAACGCGAAGGAGTCGCTCACGCGGGAGGCCGGCAAGCAGGAGGACCGCGAGCGGGCCATGGAGGAGCTCCGGGCGCGGCTGCGGCTGGCGAAGGTCCCGCGCTGGATCGAGTGCGTGGACATCTCGGTGCTCGGGGGCGAGAACGCGGTGGGGTCGGTGATCAAGTTCGTTGACGGCGACCCGGACAAGTCCGGCTACCGGCGTTACAAGATCAAGACCGTCGCCGGCGTCAACGATTATGATATGATGCATGAGGTGTTGACGCGGCGGTTCCGGCGCGCGCTGGACGAGGGGCTGCCGCTGCCGGACCTGCTGGTGGTGGACGGCGGCAAGGGCCAGCTCAACGTGGCGCGGGCGGTGGTCAAGGAACTCGGGATCGAGGGCCTGGAGCTGGCCGCGCTGGCCAAGGACCGCGAGACCGGCGACCCGTTATCGGAGCGGCTGGAGAAGAAGGGCGAGCGCGTGTTCGTGCCGGGGGCCAAGGACCCGGTCGCCATCAAGCCGGGCACGGCCGGACTGTTCCTCTTGATGCGCGTGCGCGACGAGGCCCACCGCTTCGCGGTCTCCTATCACAAGCTGCTCCGCCAAAAGCGCGCGCGGCGCTCGTCGCTCACCGAGATCCCCGGGATCGGACGGAAAAAAGCGGCGGCGCTGCTCAAGCACTTCGGCGGGATCAGGAAGCTAAGAGAGGCCGGAGCGGAGGAGATCGCGGCGGCGCCGGGGATTTCAAAGAGCGACGCCGAAAGAATCAAGCAATTCCTGGAGGACCGGGCGGGCCAGGATGAAGATAATTGACGTCCATACCCACGTCGGCGACGTGCTGTTCGGCGACGGGCTGCCGTATCCTTACGAGCGGGTGCCCATGACGCCCGGCTGGATCACCGAAGTCACCGGGTACCGGACCTCGTCCCCGCCGCCCGGCTTCCGCACCATCTCCCGATACCTGGAGGTGATCCACAACCAGGAGCGCAACAACATGGCCACGCTCCAAAACCTGCTCAAGCACTCGCTCCCCTACGGCGTGACCATGAGCGTGCTCCAGCCCATCGAGCCCGCGCGCCGCACCCGCGACAACCTGGACCTCATCGCCGAGTATAAGTCGTCGTGGCGCATGATGCTCTCGACGTCGTACACCATCGGGATGATCGAGAGCGGGGACGGGGCGTGCACCGCGGCGGCCGAGCTGTTGGAGAACTCGGAGCCGCCGCTTGCGATCCGGACCTTTGCCTCGGTCCATCCCCGGGACCCGGAGAAGGAGGCCAGGCTCAAGAGCTATGACGCCGGCGGCTGCCTGGGGCTCAAGCTCCATCCGATCATCCAGAACGTGCCGCCGGAGGACGCCTCGTGGCTGGACGTGTTCGAGGTCTGGAAGACGACGGGCCGGCCGGTGCTCCTGCACTCGGGCGTTTCGGGCTATTACATGCCGCGCTCGCCGCGTGACGGCTACGGCGAGGCCGCGCGGTATGAGCAATGGTTCCGGTCGTTCCCGCAAATTAATTTCATCCTGGCGCACATGAACATGATCCGGTGCGAGGTGGTCTGGGAGCTCGGCGCGCGCTACGATAACGTGTTCACGGATTGCAGCTTCCACAGCGCGGCGCGGATCAAAGAGGCCGCGAAACGGATGGGCACACAGCGGCTGCTCTACGCCTCCGACTTCCCGTTCAGCCTTCCCCGCTATGCGGTAAAGGCGGGAATGGCGGCGACCGCGGCCGACCCCGAGTTCCGCAAGCGGTTCTTCCACGACAATGCGGCCGGACTGCTGGGCCTGGACCAGGAGGACAAATGATGGAAGGGCGGGCAATGAGGTATTCATCGCGGGCCGCGGCGCTCGTGGCGCTGGGGCTCACTTTTTTCGCGGCGCTGCCGGGCGGAGGGGCCTACGCCCAGTCGTGCGACAGCGCGGACGCGCAAAAGGCGTACGACGCCATGAAGGCCGCCACGCTCGCCCACCAGACCTACACCGCCACGTATTCATCCATCAGTGAGCGGGGCATGAGGCACGAGGTCTACGCCAGGATCCGCGCTACCGGCAAATACATCCAGTCCCCGGCCAAGTACTGGGAGCAGAGGCTCGGCGTGGAGACCAGCTTCCCCGAGCAGGCCGGGCCCGGCTACCAGGAGTATTACGACGGCAAGGACGACATGACGCGGCTCCTGATGCCCGGAGCGTTGCGCGTGCTCGGCGAGATCCCCATGTACCCGGAGGACCCCAAAGCCGACTACCTGAACGGCGAGAACCTGAAGACGGCCGCGGTCTGGACCTGGTTCCCCGAGTGGGAGCGCATGATGGAGGGCGGCAAGCTCGAGCTCGCCTGCGCCGAGCGCAAGAAAAAAAATTACCAGGTGCTCACCATCCGCCGCGGCAAAAACCCGGACCCGCTCTATCACCACGACCTTGTGAAGCTCTGGATTGACCCGGCCATTAACTTCCCCATGGTCACCGAGGCCTTCGTGCCGGGAGACCCGAAGCCGGTCAAGGTTTACGAGTTCGAGGAGCTCAAGCTCGACGCGCCGCTCTCGGTGTCGGACCTGGATTTCCAGGGCCTGGCCCCCGGCTGGAACCTGGTCTCGGTCCCCGGCGGCTCGCACCTCGCCGCCCTCAAAAAGCAGGAGCCCAAGATCACCGACGATCCCGCCGTCACCGCGGCGTCATTGCTCTCCATGCTCGACGCTGCGCTCGCCAAGGTCACGGACTATCGAACCACCATGACCTTCTCCCTGCGCTATTACCGCCTGCGCCTGCTCAAGACCGACGAGTTCCAATACCTCCGGCCCGGCGCCGCCTTCTCCCTGGTAACGAACGTCCTCGAAGCCAACTACATGCTGATCAACGCGGGAGAGGACTTCCGCACCGTGTACGACCAGTCGCGCGATCCGAACCTGCACATCCTGCCCGCCGGCATCTACCGCGTCACCGGCGAGCAGAGCTTCCCCAAGGACGACCCGCGCATCTTCACCGCCATGGGCGACAACCCGTTCGATCTGAACTTTTTCACCCTCCGCGACCTCCTGAAAAAAAAGGTGGACGCGGGAGGTGAGGTCAAGACCGGCGTCGCCGCCTATGGAGCGCTCTCCGGCCCCTACCTGGAAATCAGGGAAAAAGGCGCGGCCATCCCCAAGCGGCCCTCCATCATGAGGCTCATGCTCGACAACCAGACCCATCTCCCCGCCCGCCTCGAATACCGCGGCTACGACGACACCGCCGCCTTTCTCGCCGTGACCTTCACCAACACCAAAGTGAACCAGGGGCTCAAGAGCGAAGACCTGTGGGAGTGAGAAAGGGCGTGAGGCGTGGGGCGTGGGGCTTGGGGCTTGGTGGGGCGTGAGGCTTGAGGCTTGGGGCTTGGGGCGTGGGGCTTGAGGCTTGAGGGAAGAGGGGCGGGGTGGTAATGTGAAGAAGGAACAGGTTGAAAACCTGTTCTACTGATTTTCGAGGGAGGCTTAAATGAGGAAGCCATTTATTGCGGGGAACTGGAAGATGAACCTGCTCTCGGGCGAGGGGGCGGAGCTGGCGAGGAAGGTGGCGGCGGCGGCCAAGGGCCAGGACGTGGAGGTCGGGATCGCGCCGCCGTTCACGACTATCGCGGCGGTGGGAGCGGCTCTGAAGGGCTCAGCGGTGCGATTAATGGCGCAGAATATCTATTGGGAGGACAAGGGGGCGTTCACGGGCGAGGTGAGCGCGCCCATGATCAAGGACCTGGGCTGCACGCACGTGATCATCGGCCACTCGGAGCGGCGCCAGTTATTCGGCGAGACCGACGAGACGGTGAACAAGCGCCTAAAGGCCGCGTTCCAGCACGCGCTCACGCCGATTTTCTGCATCGGCGAGACGCTAAGCGAGCGGGAGGGCGGCCAGACGCTCGCGGTGCTGGAGAAGCAGGTAAAGGGCGGTCTGGGCGGGATCGGGAAGCCGGAGGCGCGGACCATCGTTCTCGCCTACGAGCCGGTGTGGGCCATCGGCACGGGCAAGACCGCGACCACCAATCAGGCCCAGGAGGCGCACGCCTTCATCCGCAAGCTGCTGGCCGGCCTCTACGACCAGGACACCGCGGACGCCATCCGTATTCAGTATGGCGGGAGCGTGAAGCCGGACAACGTCAAGGAGCTGATGAACATGCCCGACATTGACGGCGCGCTGGTGGGCGGCGCCTCCCTCAAGGCGGACAGCTTCATTCCCATCATCCGGTTCAAAGACTGATCTTGCGGCACTGGTGGAGCCTGGTTTCCAGGAGCATCCGGAGGCGCTGGTTTTTATTGAACGGGCTTGAGTCGGAGGCGGCGACGGCGCTGATGGCGGCGGCGAGCTCATGGTCGGCGATGGAGTCGCGGGCCCAGGCTTGCAGGTCGTCGAGGTCGAGCTGGGCGTACACGTCGGAGAGGAATGCGACAATCTCGTCGAGACTGTAGAGCGATACGGGTATTGCGCCGAGCCGGGGATGGAGGCGGTGGCCGACCAGGCGGCGCTTGAAGGACAGCGGCGCGAGGACCTGGCGGGCCAGCTCGGGCGAGGGCTTGGGCAGCCTTCTCATTTCAGTCTTTCCCCATCTTGCCGGCGGCGTCAAGCTCATCGGCCACGGCGGGCAGGCCGAGCGCGGCCAGGGTCTTCCGGGTGGGCCATCCGGTTTTCGGGTCCCATCCCTCCAGCTCATAGAAATTGGTCTTCCACTGCTCGAATTTTTCCTCGCTCACCTTTCGGCCCTTTGCATTGATGTAAGCCCACTTGCCGTTTACGCGGCCGGGTACGAGGGCGGTTCCGCGCAACGGCGTCCGATGAATGTAGGGCGCGAAGCGGACGAGATCGCGGGTCCGCCCCTGCAAGGTCCAGATGGCGTTGTCGAGGTTCCAGATTTTGCGGCCGAGCTCGATGCCGCCGGCGAAGCTCAAGTCGCCTCCGGTCACGGCGTTCAGAAACTTGGGCTCGGCCACGCCGGTGAGCCCGCGCTTGTCGGCGCTGGCGGCGTTCATGAAGTCGGGGAACAGGTAATCGCAGAACAGGGCGGACTGCTTCCAGAAGCGGGTGTAGCGGCGGTGCCAGGCCACGGTCTTGGCCACGTGCGCGGAGTACATGTTGTCCTCGCTGTAGTCGAGCATGAGCGGGTCGCCCGCGTAGGGCTCCATTTTTTCGGTGAAGGCGCCCACCGCTTCCTCCGCGGACATGAAGGGCTTAATGCCGAAAATCTGGGCCGCGGTCGGCATCCAGAAGAGCATGTTGAGTCCGTGCTCGTTGATGTCGCGGTCGCCCATGACCGATCCGTATCCCCACTCGACCTGGAAGCGCGGATCGTAATGGTCGGGCAGGCCCCAGTAAGGATACGGCAGCAGGCCGCTCGCCAGGTCTTCATCCAGCCGGCCCCACTTCCCGGCCGCGCGGTAAAAGCCGTCGGCCACGTCGTCGCCGATGCCCTCGCGATGGGCGATGGCATGCAACAACTTCCGCGCGAAGTCGAGACTGCCCAGGTCGTCAAAGTCGAGATCGCAGGCGATACTCTTGCCCGGCCCGAGCGCGCCCATCTTGTAAAGGTCGCGCATGTAGGGGATTCCCTTGAAGAGCTCAAAGGCGTTGATGCCGAGACGCTGGGCCAGGTCGGTGGCCTTATAGGAGTTATCGCGGGGTTTCTTGGAGAACATTCCGACGACCATGACCCCGAGATCTCCCATGGCACGCTCCGCGATCCTGTTGAGGAGATGGGTGAGGGGGCCGGCGTTTTTCTTGAAGTCGAACACGGTGTAGATGGCGGTCTCGGCGCAGGAGGATTCGTTGCCGAGTCCGGAAGCGGTGCGGGTGCGGCACCCGGCGGGGCAGCCGACGCAGGCCTGGGGCCGGTGGGGCATGCTGCGGGGCCAGAAGACGGCGGGCACGGGCGCGGAGCCGAAGGAGGAAAGGCTGCGGAACTGGATGTTGCCCATGACGCTGCGGGATCCGGTCATGGCGGCGGGGTCGTCCACGTCGAGGGTGAAATTTTTCTGAGCCCAGGCGCGGGCCTCGAGCAGGGCCTTGGGGTCGGCTATGCTCACGCTCTGCGTCCCGATCACGCTGATGGCTTTCAGGTTCTTCGAGCCCCATACCGCGCCGAAGCCGCCCTGGCCGGCGGCGTTGCCCGCGTCGTGGATCACCGCGGCGATGCGGCAGCGGTTTTCGCCGGCGGGCCCGATGGCGAGCACGGCGGGTTTTTGCGTGGTGCGCCCGCGTCCCTTTTCGGTCTCGACCTCCGCCCAGTCCGCGCCGCCGGTCACTTGTTTCCAGATTTGCCGCTGGGTCTCCCAGGTATCGAGGCCCCAGAGCCGGCCGGCTTCACGGATCTTGACGTCGTCGTTCCGGATGTCCAGCCAGACGGGGACCGAGGCCTTGCCTTCGATGACGATCCCGTCCCAGCCGGCGTATTTGAGCATGGCGCCGAAGCGGCCGCCCACGTTACTGCGGGTGAACCAGCCGATGGGCGAGGATTGCGCGCCGATGCCCTGCATCTCGGTGCGGGAGGCGCCGCCGGGCGCGAGCGTCCCGGTCAGCGGCGAGGTCATGATGGTGACGACGTTGCCTTCATCAAAGGGGCCGATGGTCTTGTCCCGGGCCAGGTCCCGGAAGATGGCCGAGCCCATGCCGTGGCCGCCGACCCATGACTCGTAATTTTTGGTGGCCAGGTCGGAGACCTTTGCCGTGGAAAGATTGACGCGCAGTATTTTCCCGGTGTGCCCGTACATTTGTTTTTTAACCGCCGCCCGTGGAGCGGTTCCCCGTGCCTTAAATAAGGATACTAGCGCGCAGATTCCGCGTCAATATCAGGGCCATTTGACGATTGTTTATCGGCCCATTGAAAGCAGGCAGGGCTCTCTGATAAAATTCTCAGCAGAAAGGAGAAGGACCATGACTGACGTTATCGTGGTGGGCGGCGGCATTTGCGGGTTGCAGTTGGGCGCGCTGCTTTCGGCGGACGGGCAGAGCGTCACGGTGCTGGAGAAGCTTCCGCACCCGGGCGGGCGCGCGTTCTTGTGGGAGAAGGATGGGTTTACGGTGGACAACGGGATCCACCTGATCCGGTTCGGGCCCAAGAGCGCGATGGCCCGGGTGTTCGCGCACCTGGGCAAGCCGATCGAGTTCCGGGCCATGGGCAAGAGCTACGTGGGCTTTCCGGACGGGAGGAAGGTGGATTTCCCGACGTCGCCGGTGGGGTTCTTGACCACCAAGCTCATGGGCGTGGGCGAGCGGCTGAAGACGCTGGGGATCATGATCAAGCTGCGCAAGCTCGAGCCGGGCGGTTTCCTCGATACCAGTGTCAAGGACTGGATGGACCGGATGGGCATAACCGGCGGCGTCCGCCAGTACCTCCATCTGGTCAGCGCCTCCATGCAGGTGTGCCCGTTTCTCGAGCGGGCGAGCGCGGGCGAGATGCTGCTGAACATGCAGAGCGTGCTGGTCAAGGGCTACTCGGCCATGTACCCGGTCAAGGGCTGGCGCTACATCTACGACACGCTGCTCAGAGAGATCGGGAAGAATGGCGAGGTGCGGACGGGCGCGAAGGTGAAGCGGGTGGTGGTGGAGGGCGGCAAGGCCGTGGGCGTGGAGCTGGAGACGGGCGAGCGGATCGGAGCGGAGCGGGTGGTGGTGAACCTGCCGGCGCAGCAGGTGTTCGACGTGGTGGACCCGTCGCTCGCGCCCGCCGAGTTCGTGAAGCTGTGCCGGGAGCTCACGCCCACCGCGGGCGTGTCCCTGGATTACGGGCTCAAGCGCCGCGTGTCCGGGGACAGCGGGCTGTGGTATCTATGGGAGCCGATGTCGTTCGGCATGTTCACGTCGAACCTGTGCCCGGAGCTGGCGCCGCCGGGCAAGCAGCTCCTCACCTGGTTCGTGCCCGCCAACGTCTCGGACATGGAGGACGGCGGCCGGGCCCGGGAGATCGAGGAGAACTTGGAGCGGGCCATCTTCAAGACCTTCCCCGGGCTGGAGGCGGCGATCGAGTGGCGCCGCGCCCTGCGCCTGAAAATGGTTGACGGCGTGGAGGTGAACGTGAAGCAGCACCGCGGGAAGCGGCCGGGCTACAAGATTCCCGGCATAGACGGCCTTTACCTGGTGGGCGACTCGCTCCAGGCGGCGGGGGCCGGCGGCGACGTGGGCCACGAGGCGGTGCTTTCGTGTTACCGGGAGATGACGGGCCGGGAGGCGTGAGCGGGGAATGGACCGTTACAAGCTGGTGATCAGCGATTTCCACATCGGGACGGGGCAACTGATGGAGGACGGCGAGGTGAACCCGCTGGAGGCGTTCATCTTTGACGGCCGGTTCATCTCGTTTTTGGAATATTACATGAGCGATGATTTCAAGCGGGCGGAGGTCGAGCTGATCCTGAACGGTGATTTTCTGAACACGCTGCAGGTGCAGTACGGCGAGGAGACCCCGACGGAGGTGACGGAGGCGGAGGCGGTGGGCAAGGCGCGGGCGATTTTCGCGGGGCATGCGGAGCTTTTCGAGGCCTTGAAGAAATTCGCGGCGGCGCCCCACCACCGGCTCACCTACATCGTGGGGAACCATGACCCGGCCATCTTGTGGCCCGCGGTGCGGCAGGAGTTCAATAACCGTCTGGAAGCGGAGGTGCACTATCCGGGGTTCAGCTACAGCTTCGACGGGATCTGGGTCGAGCACGGGCAGCAGTACACGGCGGCCAACCGGTTCGATCCGGGCCGCCTGTTTATCAAGGACCAGCGGGGTGATGTGATCCTCAACCTGCCGTGGGGCAGCGTGTGGGTGATCGAGTACTTGAACGCGATCAAGAAGGAGAAGCCGTGGATTGACCGGGTGCAGCCGTTCAGCCGGTATCTCTTGCTCGGGCTGTTTTTTAATCCGGTGTTCGCGTTGCCGGCGCTCATCCGGCTGGTGGCCTTCTTCATTCGGCACCAGCTTTCAGGTGGGCGGTGGAAGCAGTGGGGCGAGGTGAAGCGGACGTGGGGCCTGCTCACGGAGCTCTCCATTATCCCGGCGCTAGAAAAGGAGGCGCGCAAGATCCTGGCCCGGCCCGGCTACCACACCGTGATCCTGGGCCACAACCACCAGCCGGCGTTCCGGCGCTTCGGCAAGGAAAAGCTGTACGTGAACACGGGCACGTGGAACGACATCATCCACCTGGACATCCCGAACCTCGGCCGCACCCGGCGCATGACCTACGTGTTCATTGACTACCCGGAAAAGCGAAGGCCCCGGACCCGGCTCAAAATCTGGAAGGGAACGCACCAGACGGAAGAGAACGTCATCTTCTAATAGTAACGCCGGCGGCCCGCCGGCAACATTATCCGGGCGCAATCGGGCCGGTGAGTCTTTGGCTCTTTAGCTTTTCGGATCGGTAAGTCGTTGCAGGAGCAGGTCTTCGATATTCCGGCGGGAATCGAGGACGGCCAAGACGTAAACCTTATTTTCGGATATTCTATAAATGATTCTCCAGGGGGAGATGACAAGCTCGCGATGGAGCGGGATATCCTGATCGCGGAGTTCCGGGATGATTCGGCCCCTCTCCGGAAAAACCTTCAGGCTTGAGGCCTTGCTCTTGATGGTGTTGAAAACGTTGAGAGCATTGTGGGGGCGGTCCGCCGCGATGTATTTAGCTATCGTGATCAGGTCATTTCTCGCGGCTGGGGACCATTGAACTTCAAATTCACGTCTCATTTTAATTTGTCGCGCAAAATCTTCTCAACTTCCGCGAACACTTGCTCCTGGGGAATGGCTTTGCCCTCCCTGATCTCCTCCTCGCTTTGAGCGATCAGCTTCAAGATCCCGATGGCGTTCCGCATCTCCTCATAGCTCTTCGGGTCCTGGATCACGGCGCGGGGAGCGCCGTTCTGCGTGATGATCACCGGCTGATGCGTCTCGTTGATCTGGTCCAACAGATCCTTGGTCCTGGACTTGAGATAAGTCACCGGCTTGATGTCCCGGGTAATGTTCATGGCATCCTCTCCTGTCTTTTTATGATACCGAATTCAGACCGAATGTCAAGGCCGCCGGCGGTCTTTTCCGGAGGCCGCCGGGCCGGATGCGTGACGGGTCTCACTGGCCTTTTTGCTTCAGGTACTTTTCCACGATCCGGTTTTTCTGGATCTTGCCGGTGGCGGTCTTGGGGAGCTCCGCCCAGGTGAAGACCATGCGCGGGCACTTGTAGTTGGCTAGTCTTCCCTTGCAGTACTCGATGACGTCGGTGTCCTTGATCTCCTGGCCCTGCTTGGGCACGATGAAGGCGGCGACCTCCTCGCCCCAGATCTTGTCGGGCAGGCCGACCACGGCGGCGTCGAGGACCGCGGGGTGTTTATACAGGACCTCCTCGATCTCCTTGGGATAGATGTTCTCGCCGCCCCTGATGATCATCTCCTTTTTGCGGCCGACGATGAAGAAGTATCCGTCCTGGTCCTGGTGGCCGAGGTCGCCGGTATGGAGCCATGCGCCTTTCAGGGTGGCGGCGGTGGCTTCGGGGTTTCGGTAATATCCCTGCATCACGTTCTCGCCGCGGACCACGATCTCGCCGACCTCTCCGCGGGGCACCTCTTGGTCCTTGTCGTCGAAAATTTTAAGCTCCTGTCCCTTGAACGGCAGGCCGATGGAGCCGATCTTGCGGGGAGCGTCGAGCGGGTTGATGGAGCTGGCGCAGGTGCCCTCGGACAGGCCGTAGCCCTCGAGGATGAACGCCTTGTACTTGCGCTCGAAGGTCTCGAAGACCTCGACCGGCATGGGGGCCGCGCCGCAGATGCAGAAGCGGAGCTTGGAAAGATCGTATTGCCCGGCGTCGGGCAGGTTGTTCAAAATGGCGTACACGGTGGGCACGCCGGAGAAGGCCGTGGCCTGGTAGCGCTCGAGCTTGGGCAGGAAGTCCTTGGGCGAGAAGCCCTTCAACAGGATCATGGAGCCGCCGGCGAAGAGCGGCGAATACACGGTAACGAGCTGGCCGTTGACGTGGAACAGCGGCAGGATGCAGAGGAAGCGGTCGGCCTCGGTCATCTGGGCGGCGTCCACGATCTCCCAGGCGTTGAAGTGGTAGTTGTGATGGGTGAGGAGCACCCCCTTGGGATAACCGGTGGTGCCGGAGGTGTAGATGATACCCGCGATGTCCTCCTCCCCGATCTCGCGGTCCACGATCTTCTTGGGCTCGTAAAGGTCGTTGAAGGGCACGGTGTCGCCCGGCGCCTCGTCGAGCATGATGACCTCTTTAAGGTCCGGGCAGGAGGGCCGGATTTTCTCGACCATCTCCGCGAACGACGGCTGCGTGACCAGGACCTTGGCCTGCGAGTTCTGGAGGATGTACTGGGCCTCGTCGGCCTTGAACTGGGTGTTGATGGGGGTGAGCACGGTGCCGGAAAAGGCGCAACCCAACATCATATAAATGAACTCGGGCCGGTTCATGGCCCAGATGCAGACCTTGTCGTCCTTCTCCAGGCCGCGCAGCATAAGGCTCGAAGAGACCCGGCGGGCGGTGTCAAGGAGCCGGGAATATTTTATCTCCTCGTCCTCCCAGAACAGGAAGGTCTTGTCCGCGTGCTTCTCGGTCCGCTCAATCAATAGATCCTTGATCGTCCTCTTCATGTTTTACCCCTCCCCCCTCGTCGACCAGACGAATCGGATTAAGGCTTTTAATAGACCATTTGCATGGGCAAAGTCAAATGCGAGAACCACCGCAGCGGCGGTTGCGGCCGACAGCAATAATCCCATGTAAGCATCATGCGGGGGGAATCAGCAAGTGGATGATTTCAGGATCCATGACGATAATGGATGAGCATGGGGAAGCTATGTGCAATGTGGTCAAAATCCTTGTCAATTGAATAAAGCCGCAATTTATTTGTTATGCACAGTGACGCGATCAATGCATCTATCAACTTCACGGTCTTTCCATGCTTTTTCAATTGGAGCATTATCATGGCGGTCATCTTCCACGCATTGAGGTCCGCCTCGTAGTATGGGAGTATGTCGAGGGTTTCATTTATTAGATCGAGTTCTTCTTTGGTCCTGGTGCCGCTCAGCAGCTCCGCCAGCACCGGGCCCACCAGGGCCACGCGCTCATCCTGGATCAATTCCCCAAGGTGTTGAGAGACCCTGCTGCCCGGACGGTTGAAATAATCTATCCAGATGCAGGTGTCCGCCATGACCAGGGTCTCAGCCATGCTTTCTCGGCTCCCGTGTCTTCCGCCAGTCAACATCTATCTTGATCTTCCCAGGCAGACTTAAAAGCAGTTCCTTCCTTTTAAGGCGTACGTAATCGGTCAGCGCCTTGTTAACGGCGCTGGTCTTGCTTTTGGCCTCCGTCACTTCCATCAGGTTATCTATGATGGCATCGTCAACATTGATAGTGGTCCTCATGGCACAAGTTCCTTTCATATAATATTGCCTGGTACTTATGATTTAGTTTATCATACAATTTTCATTTTGCAAGCATAGGTATTTGCTTTTCCGGAAGCGCCATGATACGCATTCCCAACGCGGTGGCAATGACGGTTCGGGGCCAAAATATGATCTTCTACGGCTGGTACGTGGCGGGCATGGCGTTCGTGGTGAACTTCATGGCCACGGGGACCGGCTTTTATGTTTTCAACGCGTTCATGGAGCCGCTGGTCAAGGAGCGGGGCTGGACGTACACCCAGATCAACCGGTCACTGATGATCGGCCCGGCGGTTGCCATCGTGAGCCAGTTGGTTTTCGGGACCCTGGTGACGAAGATCGGTCCGCGGATCTTGATGGCGCTGGGTCCGCTTTTGGCGGGCGTGTGCTTTATTTTCATGGGGCGGGTCACGGACATCCGGTGGTTTTACCTGCTCTATTCGCTGCTGTGCCTGGGCAACGGGGCCATGGCGGGGATCGTGTCGGCGACGGCGGTGAACAACTGGTTCATCATGAAGCGCGGCCGGGCGCTGGGGTTCGCGACGGCGGGCATCTCGGTGTCGGGGGTGGTGCTGCCGGTGCTGGCGCTCGCGATCATGGGGCGGACCGGGATGGCTTCGGCGTATCTGTGGATCGGCGTTTCCATCCTGGCGGTTTCGCCGCTTTGCTGGTTCCTGGTCCGGGACTGGCCGGAGCAGCATGGGCTCAGGCCGGACGGGGCGGAGGATGACGCGCTGGTGGCGGCCATGGCGGGGCCCGCGGGCGCGTCCGGCCCGGCCGGAATGACCGGTTCCGGGGCCGCGCCGTTATGGGACCTTTCCCGCCTGCTCCGGGTGCAGGCGTTCTGGAAAATCGGGCTGGCTTACGCCCTGGTGCTGGCGAGCGTTTCGGGGGTGATGTCGCAGCTCAAGCCCAGGTTCGCGCACACCGGGTTCGACGACGTCACGGCCATGTACATGATGGCGGCGACCGCGCTCACGGGCACGATGGGCAAGTTCTTCTGGGGCATGCTCTGCGACCGGTTCGACCCGCGCCGGGTGGCGGGGACGCTGATGGCGGTGGGCGGCGTGTCGCTGGCGCTGATTCTGCTGCAAGGCTCGCTGCCGGCGCTGATTTTGTTCATCGTGATCTACGGGTTTTCAATGGGCGGGGTAAACTCGACGTTCCCGATCATGGTGGCGCACTTTTTCGGGCGGGAGTCGTTCGCACGGGTGGCCAAGTACCTGGCGCTGCTCATCGTGTTGCAGGGCCTCGGTCCCTGGGCCATGGGCCGGAGCTTTGACCTGACCCACTCATATAACGGAGCGTACTATTTCTTCATCGCGGTCAACCTGGCCGCGGCGGCGCTGATCATCTCGACCAGGCGGCCGCGGCTCCGAGAAGATACAAGAGCTCCATGGGAGTAGGATCAGGGGAATATTTCCCGGAGCAATTCATCGCGGGTGAGGCCGTGATGTTCGGCCACGTCGCGGAGGACGGCATTAAGCGTACCGATGCGGAGCGGATTATGCGCGGGGATGGTGACGTGGTGTTCGCCGTGAGATGGGGTGGTGAGGCGGATATGGCTCCCGGTCCGGTTAGTGATCTCGTACCCCAGCCTGGTCAGGGCTTTTGCCAGTTCGGTCCCCGCGACGTCGCGAGCAACTTCAAAGCGCCATCACCTCATCGCGGACCTGGTGGAGGCGCACGATGGTGGGCCGGTCCGCGGCGTTGTTGAAATGGCAGAGGACCGCGTCGCGGATATTTTCCCGCAGGCCGGCGAGATCGTCGGCCGAGGTGAAAATTGATTCTCCCAGGGCCCGCGCGGTGAAGCCTCCTTCGGGGTCTTCTTCGACCAGGAAAACCAGTTCCAGGTCCTTTTTCTTTGGTCGCGCCATGTCCATTATATTATCATAAGTCCTTTACCGATGCACCACGTCCGCGGTTTATAACCTGCCGGCGCGCCGGCGCTCCCGCTGCGTCTCACCTCGCCATATAAGCCTTGACCAGCTCCGTCACCGTCTCCGCTATTGGCTTTAGCTCGCTCTTTTCGATCTTGTCGAGCGTGTCTTCCGAGTCCAGCAGATAGTAGGGGCAGCCGATCCAGGAGATGACGGGGACGCCTGATTCGAGGACGTAGCCGGCGGCGTCGGAGGTGGGGGCCTTGCCGAAGAAGTCGGAGGGGATGGAGGCGGTGAACTGAGGCGGCTTTTTGGCGAAGGCCTTGATGACGGCGCCGACGACCTGGGGGTCGGGCGAGGTGAACATGACGGTAAGGGCGGTCTTGCCGGTGGGCTCGTACTCTCCGTCTTTTTCGCGGACCTCCTTGGCGCCGAGGTGTTCCAGGGTGATGAGGATTTTAACGCTGGCCATGATGTCCTGGTGCTCGCGGGCAAAGGCGCGCCCGCCCAGGGAGCCGTAGAAATGTCCTCCGTCCACGACAAAGACCATGGTGCGGGGCCGGCGCTCTTTGGGCACCCGCGACCAGGCCCAGGCCTGGGCCAGCACCTGGGCCGCGCCGGCGCCGTCCTCCGTCGCTCCCTGGAAGGGGGCGTCGTGGTGGGAGGTCACCAGGATGACGTCGTCGGAGAGTCCGGGGAGTATGCCCCAGACGTTGTGCATGACGCCGGGGGCGGTGTTGCCTTCCAGGACCAGCGACGCTTGCGCCCCGGCCTGGGCCTGCTCCCGGAGCTTGTCTCCGTCATATTTGCCGATCCACAGCGCGGGCATGGGCTTCATGACTCCGTCGTAGGGCCCGTAATGGGTGTTGTATTTGGAGGGCTGGTCGCGGAGGATGAGGCAGACGGCGACGGCGCCTCGCTTGTAGGCGTTCCAGTACACGTCGCCGGGCGGCGCGTTCTTGTTGTCGGTGCCGCCGATGAAGTTCTGGCGCACGAAGTTGAGGTATTGGCCGGTGGAGAACTTCATGACGTGGCCGGGGTCGGACACGGCGAAGGCGGAGTGGAAGGTCTTGAGCAAGGCGCCCGACGGCAGATAGGGGAAGGGCACGTCGGCGACCACGATCTTGCCCTTGACGTCGGTCTGGGCGAAGTCCTTTGGCTGGCCCACGCCGACGTAGGCGAGAGGGCCGGCCACGCCGGAGGGCCCGGTGAAGCCGGTGTTGACCACGAAGAAGCTCGGGACCTCGGCGCCGTCAACTGCGAGCGACCACCTCTCGGCGGTCCAGACGGTGAGGGGCACGGGGTCGAGCGCGACGTTTTCCAGGCCGAACTCGCGGAACCTGGCGGCGATGAACTGCTCGGCCTCGTGGTCCTCCGCAGTGCCGGGCCGGCGGTGCGGGGTCTGGCATAATTCCTCGATCCAGGAGTAGATCAGCTCCGAGCCGGGCGCCGGCACCTCGCCCTGATAATCCGGCAGGTCCCGCGCCACTTTTTTCGCCTCCCGCGATATCTTCCACACGCTGGGCAAACGCTTCACCATGGCGCCGATCACCTTGCCCACGGTCATGTCATTCTCGATGACCTCGCCGTCCTCCGCCGCGAGAATTCCTGCCCCCAGCGCAAGCCCGAGGATGAGCGCAAGGGCGGAAGCAATAAGCTTTCCGTTTTTCAACAATTTCATCCTGGTCCTCCCTTTCCCGACAGGTGAAGGTCTGCAAATCAAAGCGGAACGCCTGGTGCTACGCGGCTGGCCGCAGCCTCTAAAGTAACATGAAAAGGTCCCGCCAGGTTTTGCCGAAGCCCACCCCGCGCTTTTTCATGTCCTTCTTCACGGGTTTGAGGCGGGCGATGAAGTCGTTCCAGTCGCGCTCGCCCGGCGGCGACCACATGACCTCGGCGTGGGCGATGAGGCGGGGGAAGGTCTTCTGGTCCATGTTGTCAAGGGTGACGCGCTCTCCCCAGAGGTTGACCTCTCCGCCGAGGATGCGGGGGGCCAGGTCCGGCTTGAGCCCGGCGGGAAGGGGCTCGAAGCCGTAAAGATTTTTCAGGGTGAAGGTGAGGTTCGGGTAGTCAATGTAGCAGTGGGTGACGGGCGAGATGACGGCGTCGCGCCCTGCTTCGGCCGCTACCCGCGCGTAGTCCTGTTTGCGCCAGGCCTGGATCACCGCTCCCTCCGGCGCGTAGGCCGTGATCTCGTCCCAGGCGATCATGGTCTTGCCCTTGCCGCGCAGGATCCCGTTCACGCGGCCCACGAAGTAGCTTTGCAGGCCGGCGTTGTCGGTGTAGCCGTACTTCGCGATCAGCTCCTGGTTGGCGGGAGCGGAGAGCCAGTCGGAGGCCATGACCTCGTCGCTGCCGATGTGGAGGTAGGGCGCGGGGAAGAGGGTGGCGAGCTCGGTGAAGAGGGTGTCGAGGAACTGGTAGACGTCCTCCTTGCCGGGGCAAAGCGCCGTTCTAAAGATTCCCGGCATGCCGCGAATGGGGACGGGGTCGCCGGAGCAGGAGAGCTCGGGATAGGCCGCGAGCATGGCCGAGGAATGGCCGGGGACGTCTATCTCGGGCACGACCATGACGTGGCGCTCCGCGGCATAGGCCACGATCTCCCTGATCTCGTCCTGGGTGTAATAGCCGCGGCCGTCGCGGCCCCAGCCGTCCCGGTCCAGGGCCCGCTTCTTTTTATCGGAGAGGGGCGCGAGCACGCCGCCGACCTCGTGCAGTCTGGGGAAGACCTTGCTCTCGATGCGCCAGCCCTGGTCGTCCACCAGGTGCCAGTGCAGCACGTCGAGCTTGAGCTCGGAGAGCAGGTCAACGTATTTCTTGATGACGTCGGGGGGCTGGAAGGACCGGGCGGAGTCAATGAGCATGCCGCGCCAGGCAAAGCGCGGGTAGTCGAGGACCTTGACGGCGGGTATCGCGGGCGGCGAGGCCTTGCCGTCAATGAGCTGGAGCAGGGTCATGAGGGCGTTATGGAAGCCATGCGCGGTCCGGGCCTGGACCACGACGCCGTCCGGTCCGGCCGCGAGCTGGTAGCCCTCGGCGGCGGGCACGCCGGCCTCGGGCAATCCGTCCTTGAGCCCGCACGCGGCGGGTGACCCGATCAACGCGATGTCCGGGCCGCAACCCGCGTCCGGGCCGCCGGCCTGGAGTGCGAGGCCCACCCCGAACCTCTGTTTGACCTTGGCCGCGAAAATTTCCGCGCTCGCCCGCCAGTCCGCTCCGGCGCCGGGAGGGAGGACGATGACGGCGCTGTCGGTCATGATAAAACGTCCGTCCGCCCGGTGCGTCTCCACTGGCAGCGGAACCAGGGGGAGAGGGGTCTGGTCGGCGCGGGCGGGAAGGGTCAAGACGGCCGCGGCCATGGCCGCGCCGACAATCATCGCCTGAGCGGTTTTTTTCATATCCTTCTCCTTTTCATCGGGCCCGATTATTTTTCCGCTTCTTCCGAATTTTTCTGTTGTATTTGCTTTTTAAAATCCCGGATGAGCTTCATTTCCGATTGATAATATTGCGTGGCCATGTCGTGGATTGACTGGGCGTTGGGGTCGTCGGGCGCAAGCTGGAGATATGCCTTGGCCGCTTTTTCGAGGGCGGGCAGGACGTCGGGAGCGAGGGCGAGGGTCGGGGTATTGGGCCTTGAAGCGCATTGGTAGAAAATGAACAGGATCTGGATTTTAAGGAACAATACTTCTTTATTCAGCGGCTCCATTTCCAGGGCCTGGTCAAGCTCGCGGTAGGCGAATACCATGTTGCCCTGCTGGATGTAGGCCCTGGCCGCGTCCAGGTGCTCCTGGGCCGAGCCGCGGCCCGCGAGCTCCGTCTCGGGCTTATGGCAGTCATAGACCGTTATAATTCTATCGTATTGGGGGAAATAGCGGCTGTAAATGACGCTGGCGCCCTGAAGCGGGCGGATGGAGAAGGCCAGGCCGGTGAGGTATGGCCGGAGGGCCTTGAAGGTGAAGCTGTCGGCCACCAGGTAGTCAATGGCGCCGGATGCGACCAGGTCCTCCACCTCGGGGATGGACTTGGGGATCGGCTCATGGTCCGGGCCGAGGTACAGCTTCCCGTCCAGGTAATAGGTCATGAACGGCTTGCGCTCGCAGATGATCTTCCCCGGGGGAATGAGGCCGCGGGCCTTGATGTCCATGGCGGCTTCCTTGTGTCCGGAGGAGTATTTGTTGGAGAGGGTGGCGGGCGACCTCCTGGCGCGGATGTCAAGATAATCCGGGACCTGGGCAAAAAAGGCGGCCGCAACGATCAGGGCGGACAGGAAAGCGGGCCAGTATGCATTCCAGCGTTCCCATCGCGCCATGGCCAAGTCCGCCATCAGGCCCAGCCCGGTCCCGAACAGCAGGAGGCCCGGCAAAGAGCGCATGAAGCCGGCGCCCGGCCTGGAAAGGATCATGGCGGCCGCGCCGACGACGGCCAGGAAAACGATGAGGACGCTGACGAGTTGTTTCATCGCGCCCTTGGAAATGTCGGAGCCCAGCATGAGCCGGATTGACGGCGCGAGCGCGAGCGTGGTGAGGACGGCCGCGCCGGCGAGCGGAAACATGGCCGCCCAATCGGCCCGGGCCGGATAAATGCCGCCAAACGCTTCGAAAGAGTCGGGATATAACAGCGCGGGAAGCTCGCGGACGTAAAAAACGCAGAGCAGGACGAGGGCGAGCGCGGTGAAAAGGCCGGTGGCCAAGGGCTCGCCGTCCGGTTTGCGGAGAGCGCGGGGAAAGGCGTCAGCGGCCCAGGCCATGCCGGAAGCGGCGAGCATGGCCGCCGGAAACGTGAGCGGATACATGTAACGCTCGTCCACCATGTAGGGCGTGACCAGGGAATAGAGGACCCAGAAAGCAAGGATCCAGGCCGTGACCCAGACGGCCAGGAACAACTTCCTCCGATCGCGGCCCGAGCGGTATTCATGGACCAAGCCCCAGCACCCGGCCAGCATGAACGCCAGCAAAAAGGGCGTGAACCTCTGACCCCCGCTCAGGCCGTACTCCCCCATGTTTCTGAAGACCTTTCTGATGAGCAGCGGAGAGATTTTGATAATCCCGCCGATGCCCCGCGCCTCGCCCGGGCCGACCAGCGCGGGTTCCACTCCCCTCATCCGGTCGCGCTCATAGCGGTCGCCGCCCTCGAGCTGGATCTGCCGCGTGATGCTGGTGTTCGACATCTGGGCGCTAAGGCCGAAGTGGCCCGTGCGCAGGCGGATGTGGATGAAGTACGGAGAGGAAACGAGCAGGAACGAGCCCAGCAATACCGCCACCAAAACGGCGGTTTTTTTCCAGGCCAGCCGGTCAATGGCCCTGAACTTGATGAGCGCGGCGCCCGCGATCAGCGGCGGCGCCGTGAGCCCAACGTCCCGGGTCAGGTACAGGAGCGCGGACAGAACGCCGCACAGGGCAAACGCCGCGAGCCCCGGCCGGATCAAGGCCCGCGTTGACGCCGCGATCACGCACGCGAAGATGAAGGTGAAGGCCGCCTCGGTGAGGATGGGGCTTGCGAAGAAGAGCACGAAGGCCTGGAAGGAAAAAATGGCGCACGCGATCAGCGCGGCCCTCCGCGAAAAAATCATGAGCACGGTCCAGTAGAGCGGGATGAAGGTGAGGCTGCTGAGCAGCAGCGAGGTGATGATTCCGACCTTTTCCATGTCGGCCTGGGTCTTGGCGAAGGGGGCGAGCAGGAAAGAATACAGCGGCGGCACGCGACGCGACTTGATGAAGCCCTGATCCAGGTCGTAGTCCTTCTCGAAGAACACCCCGCTCCTGATCTCGCGGGCCTGGTGCATGTACTGCATCGAGTCCGGGTAAATGAGCGGCTCCCACAAGGTGGTGGACAGGCGGAAGTACAGGCCGATCAGCATGAACAGCGGGACCGGCCACCACGAGGGAAGACGGCGGAAGAGGTCCAGCCCGCTTCCGGTCGCGGGGCCGGGGCCCTGGGTCCCCGCGGCTTTCGCTTCCGAGGTCTGGGCTTTTTTTCTGCTGGTGGCGCCTGATTTCCTGGACATGATAATCAGTCATTATAGGAGCGCGTCGCCGGGAGGGTCAACCTAGCGCGGCCTAAGGCCGCAACCAAAGAGTTTATTAACAAGGATATTCAGGATGTCAAGGATAAGATTTTCTTGTCCTGAATATCCTGTATATCCTTGTTCATTTATTCTTTCAGCCGGGTGCGCATGATTTCGCGAAAAGTGCAAAGAAATTTATGCATCTTGCATGTTAGTAGTGCAGAGGCGCGAGTCCTCAGGCCGGAAACGGAACCCGGCCCCGGACGCCCCGCGGCCGGGCGGGGCGTGAAGGAACGCGCTCCGGCCGGCCGCGGGGTCCGAATGAACTCCCGCGGCCGGGATCAGGATCGGATCACATCATGAGCGGCGCGAGCTGCATCAGCAGCCCCATGTCTCCCTCGATGCGGATTTTTCCGGACATGAAGGCGGCCTGGGGATTGGTCTCGCCCTTGACCATGGACCGGATGTCCTCCTGGTCCATCTTGATCACGCAGTCGGCCTGGTCCTTCATCGGACCGGCGAACTTGATGCCGACCATGAACGGTCTTTGCGGGTCCTCCGCGTGGAACTCCATCAGGCCGTGGATCTGGGTCAGGGCCTCGATGTTCTTCTGCGCCTGCTGCTTAATGATCTCCGGAGTGAGCCCGCCCTTGGGCAGGCCCTGCGGCTGCATCCGGAGATCGTCGAGCTGGCCGGTCACGGCCTGAACAAAGTTCTTCTCGGACAAGGCCAGGGTGACCAGGGCCGCGGGGTCCAGTCCCGGGACCACTTCCAGCTTGCCGCCGGCGAGCTTGACCGTCCACTCGCCGCCGCCATCTCCCGTCACCTTGATCGCCATGGTAAACGCGATGTCTCCGGCCATGGCCTGGATCAGCGGCTTGAACGGCTCCACCTGGGCCGGAAGCCATTCCCCGAAAAAGCGCGCCGGCGTAATGTCCATCGGCGCCTTCGGCATTTCAAACGATCCCGTGCTCATTGTTCCCTCCTTGTTGGTTACAGTTGTTTCGGCGTGAGGGAGGGATAGTCATCCCTCTTCCCGCCCATTGGCCTTGTCTTCAGGCACTCCGGAAAACAGCTTGTCCAGCTCCTTCTTGACGGACTCCTTGTCAAAACAATCAACGCAGGTGACCACGAAGCGCGGCCGGGTCAACTTATAGAACTCCATCAGCTCCGACTCGTCGCGCGGATTCCGAATGGCCACCCTGGCAAGCTCGCCCGTGACCAGCCGGTAGTAGTCAACCTCGAATAGCTTGTCCCCGCTCCGCCGGTGGACCGTCGGCTTCACCTCGCGGCCGCAATGACTACAACTCTCCACGGGAATCAACTTTAGCAAATGCCGGTAAGACAGGTCAAGCTCCGCCCCAACCGACTTATAGTGTCATGCCCGGACAGTGCTGTCCAAAATAAAGGCACAAGAAAAACGCCAAGACGCCAAGGGCAATGTTTTTATTAAATTCTCAAGCCGGCCTCCCGGCAGTTTAATCTTTCTTGGCGTTCCCGTTAGCGGGTTCGCCAAGCAGGTTGGAGTCAAGGCGATGCGCCTTTTTACGAGACTTGCATCCAAGAAACATCCGGTTTTACTTGGCGAACCTTGGCGCTCTTGGCGTCTTGGCGTTTTTCTTGATGTCTATTTTGGACAAGAGTGATGCCCGGATTAGAAATCCCAGCGCAGCCTGAACCAGCCCAGGTCAGGATAAGAGCCGTACTCGCCGTCCGAGGCGCCGCGGAAAATCTGCCCGCCGCCGCTCACCGCGACCGAGCCGGAGGCCGACCAGGAGAGCGACGGCGCGAACACCTCGCTGCCCCGGTCCAGGTCGTAAATTACCGCGAGCGATCCCCTTACCAGCGGGTCCAGGTCATAGGTCGCGAGCAGGCCCAGGAAATTGCGGTTCACGGTGTCAACGCCGGTGGCGCCCTGCAGGGCGGTGATGGCGAGGAGCGGGTTATTGAGGTCAAGCTGGAGCGGCCCGCCGTTATGGTAATACTCGGCCGCCGCGTAGAGCGAATTTTTCCAGGCATAGTCCATGCCGATGACCGCGCGCGGATAATCGTCGCGCTGGTCGGCCACGGTATAGGTGAACTCGCCGTGCAGGCCGGCGGTGCCCACGTAGCCCACGAAGTCCAGGCCGTAGATCATGTCCCGGCCGCGCTTGCCGGCCAGGAAGTCAAAGGTGTAGCTCTGGTGCTGAAAGGACCAGCTCGCGGCGGCGCGGGCCTGGTCCCAGGTGTCGGCGATGGCGGCGAGCGCGGTGGCCGAGGTCTTATCGCTGATCCACCAGGTGCCGGAGATGCCGTCCACCCCGACCTTCTCGCCCGGCTCGAGCGCAAGCGGGCCCGTCGGGTTCCAGATGTCAATCGGGCTCCAGAACAGGGCGGTGCCGTAGGCCAGCCGCTGCCGTCCCGCCACCACGCGGTACTTCTCGGCCTCCACCGTCAGCACCGCGCGATAGACGGAGATCAGTCCGTAGCGGCCGCCCTCGTCAAGGTACGCGCGCTGCCAGTTAAAATAGGTCTGAGGCGGCATGTCCTTGGTGAGAAGGAACAGGGGCGAGTCGAGCGCGGAGCCGAAGGTATAGGTGGTGTCAATGCTCGCCTCCGCCGAGAGCACGGACCCGGTCAGCGCGCGGAAGGTGAGGCGCAGGCGCTGGGTGTTGTTGGCGACGTGTCCGCCGAAGAAAGGGTCTTCGGAGGACGAGGTCAGGTCCTGGAGATGGCCGGCGAGCTTGAGCTTGAAGTCCTGCTTCTCATACAGGGTCACTGGGCGTCCGATGCCGGGCGCGAGCAGGATCAGGGCCGCGAGGGCGGCCGCGGCCGGCATGGCCGCGCGGGTCGTCCGGGTCCGGCCCGGGCGGGGCCCGTTATTTTTTAATTTCATCCGCGTCCACCTTTCCATCGCGGATGGACACGAGCCGGCGCGCGTGCTCCATGACGCGGGCGTCGTGGGTGGAAAAGAGGAAGGTGCAGCTCTTTTTTTGGTTCAAGACGAGCATGAGATGAAGCAGTCCCTCGGCGGTCTTGGAGTCGAGGTTGGCGGTGGGCTCGTCGGCGAGCACCAGCTCGGGCTCGTGCACGATGGCGCGGGCCACGGCCACGCGCTGCTGCTGTCCGCCGCTCATCTCCATGGGCCGTTTGTTCATGATGTCGCCCAGCCCGACCTCCGTTAAAATGGCCTCGGCCCTGGCGCGCCGCTCTTTGGCGGAGAGGCCCTGGAGCAGGAGAATGTACTCGACGTTTTCCAGGCCGGAGAGCACCGGGATCAGGTTGTAGGCCTGGAAGACGAAGCCCATTTTGCGGAGCCTGATCTCGGAGAGGCGTCCCTGGGGCAGGGCGCTGATTTCGAGGCCGTCCAGGTGGATGGTCCCGCTGGTGGGCTGGTCGAGTCCGCCGATCAGGTTGAGGAGCGTGGTCTTGCCGGAGCCGGAGGGCCCGGCGATGGCGGTGAACTCTCCCTGTTTCACGGTCAGGTCCACCCCGCGCAGCGCATGGGTCTCCACGTCCTTGATCGTATAGACCTTGGTCACCCGTTGGCAGATGATGTCGCCGCCGGCCGGCTTTTCGCTCATGTCATCACTCCTTGTTCCCCATCCTATTTCACTCTTGTCCAAAATAGGCCGTAAGAAAACCGCCAAGACGCCAAGAGCGCCAAGGATCGCCAAGTAAATCATGATGTTTCTTTGCGGCCCAAAAAAGAACAGCTCCGGAGCGTTGGCCCCAACCGGCTTGGCGAACCGG
>DATKZS010000220.1:0-4636 GCA_035527835.1 bacterium | reverse complement strand
GGTTCAGGCTCAAGGCCCCCAGAATGGCCACGGGAATGATGGTGAAGGCCAGGAACACCGTGATCAGCTTGCTCTTAATGGACATGTGTGCAACCTCGGCCGGACGTGGCCGGCTGATCGGGTTCGATCATATCATCTTTCATGAATCGGGCAAGGGCTGGCGTCAGCCGATGGCCCTGGTGCCGGCGATCTTGTCGAGGTAGCTGTAGATGACGGGGGTGATGTAGAGGGTGAGGAGCTGGGAGAAGATGAGGCCCCCGACCACGGCCATTCCGAGCGGCCGGTTGGCGCCGGAGCTGGCGCCCAGGCCGATGGCGATGGGCAGGGCGCCCATGAGCGCGGCCATGGTGGTCATCATGATGGGCCTAAAGCGGATCATGCAGCCCTCGAAGATGGCGTCAATCGCGCTTTTGTTCTCTCGGCGCTGGGCCGCAAGCGCGAAGTCCACCATCATGATGGCGTTCTTCTTCACGATGCCCACCAGCATGATCACGCCGACAAAGGCGTAGATGTCGAGGTCCTTGTGAAAGATCATCAGCGTGATGAGCGCGCCGAAGCCGGCGGCGGGCAGCCCGGAGAGGATGGTAAGCGGATGGATGAAGCTCTCGTACAAAATGCCCAGCACGATGTAGATCACCAGGATGGCCATGATGAGCAGGACGAAGAGTCCCTTGGTGGACGACTGGAAGGCCTGGGCCGTGCCCTGGAAGCTGGTGTTGACACTCTGGGGCAGGACCTCCCGCGCGATTTTTTCCACTTCCTTGACCGCGTCGCCGAGCGCCACGCCCGGCTTGAGGTTGAACGAGATGGTGACCGCGGGGAGCTGGCCCTGGTGGTTCACGGACAGCGGCCCGACCCCCTGGGTGATCTTGGCCAGGTAGTCGAGCGGGACCAGGCTGCCGGCGCTGGACCGGACGTAGAGCATGGAGAGCTGGGTCGGGTCCAACTGGAATTGGGGAAGAAGTTCCAGGATGACCTTGTACTGGTTCTCGGGGGCGAAGATGGTGGAGATCTGGCGCGAGCCGTAGGCGGAATAAAGGGCGTCCTCGATCGAGGCCACGGAGATGCCCAGGGACGATGCGGCGTCGCGGACGATCTCGATGTTGGTTTCCGGGTTTGCGATGAGCAGGTCCGAGGTCACGTCCTGGAGCCCGGGCAGATCGCCCAGCCTGTTTTCGAGGATAGTGGCGTAGTGATAGAGGCCGTCGGTGTCGGGGCTTTGCAGGGTGAACTGGTACTGGCTCTTGGCAAGCCGTCCGCCGATGCGGATGGAGGGCGGGTTCTGCATGAACATGCTGATGCCGGGCACCGCGGCCAGCTTGGGCCGAAGCTCCTGGATGATGGCGTCCGCGTCGAGCTCGCGCTCCTCGCGGGGCTTGAGGTGCATCATAATCCGGCCGGTGTTGCTGGCGCTCGAGCTCCCTCCTCCCACGGACGACATGAAGCCCTCCACGTTGGGATCGGCCGCCACGATGGCCGCGATTTTTTTCTGGTGCTCCACCATGGCCTCGAAGGATATGCCCTGCTGCGCCTCGGTAAAGGCGAAGATCTGCCCGGTGTCCACGCTGGGCAGAAAGCCCATCGGGATCTTCCAGAAGAGGAAGACCGAGGCCGCCAGCACGGCGAAGGAGAGCATCAGCGTGGCGAAGCGGTGGCGCAGCACGGATTTGAGGCTCCGCCCGTAGCCCCGGAGCATGGCCTGGAAGAAATTCTCCATCATCATGAACAGGGACCCGTGCTTCTCGCCCTGGTGGGCGCGGAGGAAGCGGTGGCAGAGCATGGGGGTGAGGCTCAGGGAGACGAGGCCGGAGATGAGGATGGCCATGCTGATGGTGACGGCGAACTCGTGGAGCAGCCGTCCCAGGATGCCGCCCATGAACAGGACCGGGATGAAGACGGCGACCAGGGACAGGGTCATGGACAGAATGGTGAAGCCGATCTCGCGGGACCCGGAGAGCGCGGCCGTGTTCACGTCTTCCCCCTGCTCCAGGTGGCGCACGATGTTTTCCAGCATGACGATGGCGTCGTCCACCACGAAGCCCACCGACAGGATCAGCGCCATCAGCGAGAGGGTGTCCACGCTGTAGCCCAACAGATACATGGCGGCGAAGGTCCCGATGATGGACATGGGCAGCGCGAGGCTGGGGATCAGGGTGGCGCGCAGGTTCCGGAGGAACAGGAAGATCACCATGATCACCAGGCCGACGGCGAGCAGCAGGGTGAGCTTGACGTCATCCACGGAGGCGCGGATGGACAGGGACCGGTCGTAGAGGATGTTCAGGTCCACCGAGGCCGGCATCTGCTCGCGGAAACTGGGCAGCAGTTGCTTGATGGCGTCCACCACCGCCACCGTGTTGGTCCCGGGCTGGCGCTGCACGGCCAGCACGATGGCGCGGGTGTCTATGTACCAGCTCGCCGTCTTGTCGTTCTCGATACTGTCAACGGCGGTGCCCACGTCCTCGATCCGGACCGGCGCGCCGTTTTGATAGGCGACGATCAGCTTGCGATAGCCTTCCGCGTCGGTGAGCTGGCTGGCGGTGTTGATGGTAAAGGTCCGGAATTCCCCCTCGAGGGTCCCGCTGGGCAGCTCCACGTTGCCCGTCCGGATGGCGTCGGACACTTCATTAATGCCGATCCCGCGGCCAGCCAGGGCGTAGGGGTCGAGCAGCACGCGCACCGCGTACTTTTGTGCCCCGTGAACGCTGACCTGCGCCACGCCGGGGAGCATGGAGATACGCGGCGAGATCATGGTATCGGCGTAATCGTTGACCTTGGACAGCGGGAGCGTGGCCGAGCTGAGCGTCAGGAAGATGATGGGCGAGTCCGCCGGGTTGACCTTCTGATAGGTGGGAGGCGTGGGCATGTCCGCCGGGAGCTGGCGCGAGGCCTTGGCGATCATGGCTTGCACGTCCTGCGCCGCGGCGTCAATGTCGCGGTCGAGGTTGAACTGGAGCGTGATCGAGGTGCTGCCCAGGGAGTTGGTCGAGGTCATGGAGTCGAGCCCGGCGATGGTCGAGAACTGGCGCTCCAGCGGCGTGGCCACGGCCGAGGCCATGGTCTCCGGGCTGGCGCCGGGCAGGGACGCCGACACCGAGATCGTCGGGAAGTCCACGTTGGGAAGGTCCGAGACCGGAAGGAAACGGTAGCCGATGATCCCGAAAATCAGGATGGCCGCCATCACCAGCGTGGTCATGACCGGACGCTTGATGAAAATGGCGGAGATGTTCATTCGGCCGGCTCCGGAGATGCCTCCCGCGCCGCGCCCTTGACCATTAC
This sequence comes from bacterium, assembly GCA_035527835.1. Taxonomy (GTDB): domain Bacteria; phylum RBG-13-61-14; class RBG-13-61-14; order RBG-13-61-14; family DATKZS01; genus DATKZS01. The sequence goes on along the minus strand of DATKZS010000220.1, from coordinate 1,360 downwards.
CTTGGCCCCGTCGGTCAGGCGGAGCTGGCCGTCCGTCACCACCTGCTCGCCGGCGCTGAGCCCCTTCTCGATCACCGTCTCCCCGCCCGACTCGTAGCCCGCCGCGACCTCCCTCTGCTCCACCGTCAGGTCCGGCTTGATCACGAACACGAACCGGCCGCTCTGCCCGGTCATCACCGCCTCCGTGGGCACCACCACGGCATTGCGCAGAGTCGAGAGCTTGAGCTTCACGCTCATGAACGCGCCCGGCCACAGGTTCTTCGACCCGTTCGCGAACGTGGCCTTGAGCAGCAGGGTCCCGGTGGACTCGTCCACCATGTTGTCCATGAACGTGAGCTCGCCCGGCTCCGGAGGCTGGTCGCCGTGCGGCAGCCGGGCTTCAACCATGAGCTTCTCCCGGGCCATGCGCCCCTTGATCCCGCCGTAATACTGCGCCGGCACCGCGAAGCTGACGTAGATGGGCTGCACCTGGACGATCACGACCAGGGCCTTGTTGGGGTCGTTGGCGATGACCAGGTTGCCCTTTTTCACCAGGATGCTCCCCACGCGGCCGCTGATGGGCGCCGTGATCGAGCAGTAGCCCAGATCGAGCTGGGCCAGCTCCACCGCCGCCCGGTCGGCCGCCGCCATCGCCGTGAGCGCCTGGGCGTTGGCCCGGCTCTGCTCGTACTCCTCCCTGCCCACCAGCCCCTTGGGCAGCAGCTCCGCGTCGTGCTTCGCGGTCGCGCGCGCGTAGCGGAGCTGGGCCTGGTCCTTGGCCAGGTTCGCCTTCGCCTGCTTGAGAGCGGCCTCGTACGGCGCCGGGTCAATGGTGAAGAGCAACTCGCCCTGCTTCACGTCCCGGCCCTCCGCGAAGTGGGCTTCCTGGAGATACCCGCCGATCCGCGACTTCACCGCCACCGTATTATAGGCCTCCACCGACCCCACCGCCGATAGCTCCACCGCCACGTCCTTCTCCACCGCCTCGGCCGCCATCACCGGCGCCGCCATCCGCGGCCTGCCCTTCTGCTCCGCGCTGCCCTTCGAGCAGGAGGCCGTGAACAGCAGGACCGCGGCCAGAAGCAGCGTCGCCGCAAGAGGACCCGCGCGGCGCGGTCCGACTCCATTCGCGCGCGCAACATTATTTGTTCGTTCCATCATCGTGCTCCTGCTTCCATCTTTTGGTCCGCCGGCGCCGGCCGGGGGGAAGAGTCCGGGCGCATCGCTCCATTATGGTACATCACTCTTGTCCAAAATAGGCCGTAAGAAAACCGCCAAGACGCCAAGAGCGCCAAGGATCGCCAAGTAAATCATGATGTTTCTTTGCGGCCCAAAAAAGAACAGCTCCGGAGCGTTGGCCCCAACCGGCTTGGCGAACCGG
>DATKZS010000219.1:0-53708 GCA_035527835.1 bacterium | reverse complement strand
AGCGCCACGGCCTGCCCCGCTCCAGCTTCGAGATGATCAACCTCAGAAATTACATTGACCGCGAGGAATTTTCCGAGGACGAGACCGTGGAGCGCGCCCGCGACCTGCTGCGCGCCGCCTTCATCCGGGCCCGCTACACCGGGCCGTTGCGCATGGGCCATACCGAGATCGGCAAGAACATCCTGATTTTGGGCGGGTCCGAGATCGGCCTCTCCTGCGCCTTGAACCTGGACCTGCAGGGCTTCCGCGTCCGGCTGGTGCATCATTGCCGGCTTCAGGGCGATCCGGAGCCGGCCGCCGGTGAGAAAAGAGACGCGAAGTATCTGCTCACCGGCCGGGCCATCACTCATGTCAAGGAAGCTCTGATCGAGGAGGTTAAGGGCCACGTCGGCGATTTCACCGCGACGGTGGTGGAGGGAGGAAAGAAAAAGCGCTGGCGGGCGGACATGGTCTGCTTGACCGACGAGAACGTGCTGCCCCTGGCCATCCACGAGGACTTCATGGGCCTGAAGAAGCTCTACCGCTACAACTTCGCTTTTTTCCACACGCCCCATCCCGGCTTTTACCGCGTGATGCCGCGAACCCTCACGCGCGTGAACGCCTTCGAGGCGGGGGCGGCGCTGGCGGCGCAGGTGGCGGGCGCGGCGGCCGAGGCCTTTTTAAAGGACCACGAGCTGAGCCCGCGCGTTGACCCGGAGCGCTGCCGCGGCTGCGGCCGTTGCGAGGAAATCTGCCCGTTCAACGCCATCAAGATGGTGGAGGCCAAGGACGGCATTTACGTGGCGGAGGTGGTGCGCCACAATTGCGTGGGCTGCGGCGGGTGCGTGGGCCGCTGCCCGGTCACCGCCATGGACATGCCGTATTTCGGGAACCAGTTCCTGGATGAGATCGTGGCCGGCACGCTGGCCCGGGGAAGTTAAGAATGGAACGCGCGAACCTGCTCGGCATCTGCTGCAACTGGAGCCCGTGGGCGTGTTACAACGCCGCGGGCATGGCGCGTCTCAAGATGCCGCCGAACCTTCGGGTCATCCGGGTGATGTGCATCGGCCGGATCAACCAGGCCCTGATCCTGCACGCGTTCGAGCACGGGGCCGACGGCGTGATCCTGCTCGAGTGCCAGGACGAGGACTGCCGCTACGGGCCGGGGCCGGAGGTCGGGCACACCAACGTGGAAAAGGTGCGCAAGCTGCTCCACCTCCTGGGCATCGGACAGAAGCGCCTGGTGGAAAAGAGTTTTGCCGCGCACGAGAAGCAGGAGCTGGTGGACGCGCTGTGGGAGTTCGCCGGGCAAATCAAGGCCATGGGCACCAACCCGGCCAAGCCGCGGCAGGAACGGGAAGCGTCATGACCAACGACGACGCCAGAATTGACCGGATCATCCGCGACTGCTCGCTCTACCAGTGCCTGGAGTGCGGCAAGTGCTCGGCGTCATGCCCGCGCCTGCTCACGGGAAAGGAGTATTCGCCGCGGCTCTTGGCGCACAAGCTCATCTCCGAGCGCGGCGACGAGGCCTTTATCGAGAACTCGGTATGGGAGTGCCTGACCTGCGGCCTGTGCGAGGAGCGCTGTCCGTCCGGAGTCGAGTTCAGCCGCGCCATCGTCGAGATGCGCACCCTGCTCGCCAGCAAAAAGGGAATGAAGGGATACAGGGCCCACGACGGCGCGCTCCACTCCTGGATGCGAATGATGACCTCACCCAAGCTCGAGCAGAACCGGCTCGACTGGGTCGGGCCCGAGATCAAGGTCGCCGAAAAAGGCCCGCTCGCCTTCTTCACCGGATGCGCGCCCTACTTCCAGGTCTTCTTCTCCGGCATCGAGGTGGACACGCTCTCCATTGCCCGCGACAGCATCCGTCTCCTCAACTTTCTCGACATCGTGCCCGTGCTGATCAAGGAGGAGCGCTGCTGCGGTCACGACCTGCTCTATACCGGAGACCGCGAGAACTTCGAGCTCTTGTGCCGCCTGAACTACGAGGAGTTCAAGGCCGCGGGCGTAACGGAGGTCGTGACCTCGTGCCCGGAATGCTTCCTGGTGCTCGACCAGTACATGCCGGAGGTCATTCCCGGCTACGACCTCAAGACCACGCTGCTGATTGATCTGCTCGAGCGCGAGATGAAAAAAGGGGGCAAGGCGTTCAAGCCGCTCTCGACCAGGGCGACGTACCAGGACCCGTGCCGGCTCGGCCGCTACTCGGGACGCTACGAGGGGCCGCGCAACCTGATCAACATGGTCCCGGACCTGGCCTTCGTCGAGATGGAGAATTCAGGGCGGAGCGCGATCTGCTGCGGCAACAACGCCTTCATCAACTGCGACGCCTATTCCAAGCGAATCCAGGTGGAGCGGCTCAAGCAGGCGCGCGCCACCGGCGCCGACCTGCTGATCACGGCGTGTCCCAAGTGCATGATCCACCTGACCTGCGCCATGCGCGACCCGCTGAAGAGCGGCAAGATCTCCATGGCCATCCGCGACCTGGTGAGCGTGCTCGCGGAACAGATCGAGTGGAAGGGATGAGGAGCGGGGCGCGGAAGAGGAACCACAGATGAACACAGATAAACACAGATAATTCCAATTCATTGATTTATATATCTGTGTTTATCTGTGTTCATCTGTGGTTACAATAAATGTCTTGAACTACCATAACTCTCGCATTAAGGAGATGGTGCCATGAAGGGAAACGAAGAGACTCGGATCGGGGTATACGTGTGCCACTGCGGGCGGAACATCGCGGGCGTGGTGGACTGCGCCGCGGTCGCCGAGTATGCCGCGTCGCTGCCGGGCGTGGCGCTCAGCCGCCACGAGGCCTACCTCTGCTCGGAGCCGGGCCAGAACCTGATCAAGAAGGACATCGCGGAGCAAGGCATTAACCGCGTGGTCGTCGGCTCGTGCTCGCCCCGGCTCCACGAGCCCACCTTCCGCCAGTGCATCCATGCCGCCGGACTCAACCCGTATCTTTTGGAGATGGCCAACCTGCGCGAGCAATGCTCGTGGGTCCACGGCCACGACCCGGAGGGCGCCACCTTGAAGGCCCGCGACCTGGTCCGCTCCGCCGTGGCCCGCGCCCGCGAGCTGGCGGAACGGGAGGAGCTCGAGGTCCCGGTCGCCAATGCCACCCTCGTCATCGGCGGCGGGGTGGCCGGCATCCAGGCCGCGCTCGACCTGGCCGACTCCGGGGTCAAGGTCGTGCTGGTGGAAAAACAGCCGAGCATAGGAGGGATCATGGCCAGGTTGGACAAGACCTTTCCAACCATGGACTGCTCGATATGAATACTCGGTCCCAAGATGACTGATGCCGGTCGGCATCCAAACATTACGCTCCTTACCCATAGTGAAGTCAAAGAGATCACCGGGCACGTCGGCGATTTCCGCGCGCGCGTGCGCAAGCATCCGCGGTACGTAAGGGAAGACCAATGCACGGCCTGCGGCGACTGCGTGGAGGTCTGCCCGGTGGTCGTGCCCGACGAGTTCAACATGGGCCTCAGCTCCCGCCGCGCCATTTACCAGCCCTTCCCCCAGGCCGTGCCGGGGGCCTACGTGGTGGACATCCAGAACTGTCTCGGCCATAACCCCATCGTCTGCGGCAAGTGCATCGAGAAGTGCGAGAAGCGATGCATTGACTTCGACATGAACGACGAGGACGAGGTCTTCGAGGTCGGCACCATCATCGTGGCCACCGGCATGGAGGTGTACGACCCGACCGCGCTCGATGAGTACGGCTACACCCGCTACCAGAACGTGATCACCAGCATGGAGCTGGAGCGGCTGATCAACGCCGGCGGGCCGACGCAGGGAGAGGTCGTGCGCCTGACCGACCGCGAGCGGCCCGGGTCCGTGTCCTTTATCCAGTGCGTGGGATCGCGCAGTCAGCGCCGCGGCCATCCCTACTGCTCCAACATCTGCTGCATGAACACGGTCAAGAGCACGATCATGTTGAAGGAGCACCACCCGGAGATCGAGGTCAAGGTGTTTTACATAGACATCCGGGCGTTCGGCAAGGGCTTCGAAGACCTTTTCCGCCGCTCCAAGGGCCTGGGCGTTCGCTACATCCGGGGCCTGCCCGGCTCCATCAAGGAGGACCCGGAATCGCGCGACCTCACCCTGACCGTGGAAAACACCGCGACCGACAAGCTGGAGACGCACTCGAGCGAGCTGGTGGTCCTTGCGGTCGGCGTGCAGGCCCCTGAAGACATGAATGCCGTGCAGGAAATGCTGGCCTTGCAGAAAACATCGGACGGCTTCTACCTCGAAGCGCACCCCAAGCTGCTGCCGGTGGACTCGGCCACCCGCGGCATCTTCTTCGCCGGCTGCGCCGAAGGGCCCAAGGACATCAGGGAATCGGTGACCCAGGCCTCCGCCGCCGCCGCCCGCGCCATGCGCCTCATGATCCCGGGCCGCCTCAAGATCGAGTCCATCACCGCCGAGGTGGACCCCGAGCTGTGCAACTCCTGCGGCATCTGCGCCAAGGTCTGCCCCTTCAACGCCATCAGCGTGGACCAGCGCGAGAAAATTCCCGCCCGCGTCACCGCCGCCGCCTGCGCCGGCTGCGGGACCTGCGCCGCCGAGTGCCCGAGCGGCGCCATTTCCATGCACCACTTCACCGACCGCCAGATCGTCGCGCAGGTTGACGCCATCCTGGAGGAAGACCCGGCCGGACGCATCGTGGTCTTCGCCTGCAACTGGTGCTCCTACGCCGGCGCCGACTTCGCCGGCGTGTCCCGGCTCGAATACCCGGCCAACGCGCGCCTCATCCGCACCATGTGCTCCGGCCGCGTCTCCGAAAAATTCATCTGGCACGCCTTCGAGCGGGGCGCGCCCGTGGTCCTGGTCTCCGGCTGCCACTTCGGCGACTGCCACTACATCGACGCGAACCACTGGACCGAGCGGCGCGTCAAGCGCATGTGGAAAAAGATGGAGCGCCTGGGCCTGCGGCCCGAACGCCTCCAGCTCGAATGGATCAGCGCCGCCGAAGGCCTCCGCTTCCAGGAGGTCATGCGCAAGATGGAGAAGCTGCGCGAGTCCGTAACCTCATCGGAGATCGAGGACACCAAGCGGATCATGGTGGAACAGAGGACCAAGCCAAGGGCAAAAGCAGAAGTGGAAACAGATGAGCGGGCTTTACAATAATGCCGCTTGAGTATTCAGGGATCGGGGACCGAAAGGGCGCGACAGATTTTCATTGCCAGCTTGTTGGGGATTTCGGAGTGGCGCGGAACGGCCTCGATGTGGCCGGTCAGGGAGTTGCACCATAACGAGTGGGAGTGGCCTTCGCGCTTGAGATAGCATCCATTATGCCGGAGGTGCTTAAGAAGCGCCGACCTTTTCATGTGACCGTGATTACTTCACGGATGGCGTTTTCCGGAAGACCCCGGGAAGCGTCTTCCCGCCGATCCTGGAGAATAAGATTTATCGCGTCGGAAAGGCTCTTCAGGCTTTCTTCCTTTGTTCGGCCCTGGCCGTTGGCGCCTGGAATTTCCGGGCAATAGGCGATATACCACTCGCCGTCTTTTTCAATAATCGCGGTGAATTCATTATGCATGTAAGGCCCTCCCTTGCCGTGATGACGACTGCATCTATTTGGTCATATTATCATCGGCGTTCGGATGCTTCAAGATTTTTAACGCTCCTCATAATGCCCTTCTCCCCAATCTTAAGCTATTCAACACCACCGTGATGCTGGAAAAGGCCATGGCGCCGGCGGCCATGGCGGGGTGGAGATCGCGGATGAAGTGGGGGATGAAGGCGAGGCCGGAGAGCGCGCCCGCGGCGATGGGGACGAGCACGACGTTATAGAAGAAGGCCCAGAACAGGTTCTGCTTGATCGTGCGCATCGTGGCCTTGGACAGCGCGATGGCGCGGGCCACTCCGGCGAGGTCGCCGCCGACCAGGGTGACGTCGGATGCCTCCATGGCCACGTCGGTCCCGGCGCCCATGGCGATGCCCACATCGGCGCGGGCCAGAGCGGGCGCGTCGTTGATGCCGTCGCCGACCATAGCCACCAGTTTTCCCTGCTCCTGCTTCCGGCGCACCATCGCCTCTTTCTGGTCCGGCAGGACCTCGGCGATCACCTCGTCAATACCGACCCGCTCCGCTATCGCCCGCGCGGCTTCTTTATTGTCGCCCGTCAGCATCACCGGGGTAAGCCCCAGGTCCTTGATCGTCTTGATGGCGTCGCGCGCGCCCGGCTTTTCCTCGTCGGCCACCGCGAGCAGGCCGGCGGCCTTTCCATCAATGCCCACCGCCATCACCGTCTTGCCGGAGCTCGCGAGCTCTTCGGCCAAGCGCCGCGCTTTTTCATCCAGCGCATCCGCGCCCGTGAACCACGATGGCTTGCCGACCTTGACCTTATGGCCGGAGACCGCGGCCTCCACTCCGAAGCCGGAGCTGGAAATGAACTCCTGCGGCTCGGTGATGACCGCTCCCCTCGCCCTCGCGCCATCCACCACCGCGCGGGCGATGGGGTGCTCGGACCCGGATTCGGCGGAGGCGGCCAGGGACAGCGCCGCCTCTGGATCGCTCCCTTCCAGCGCGATCCAGTCCGTGAGCGCGGGCTTGCCCTGGGTGATGGTGCCGGTCTTGTCGAAGACGATGGTGGAGAGCCGGTGCGCGGTCTCCAGCGCCTCGCTGTCCTTGAACAGGATGCCCATGCGCGCGCCCATGCCCGTGCCCACCATGATGGCCGTGGGCGTGGCCAGGCCCAGCGCGCAGGGACAGGCGATGACCAGGACCGCGACCATCCGGATCATCGCGGCTACGAACTCACCAGAGAGCGCCCACCACAGCCCGAACGTGCCGAGCGCGATCACGATGATCGCCGGCACGAAATACGCCGATACGCGGTCGGCCAGCCGCTGGATCGGGGCCTTGCTCCCCTGCGCCTCCCGAGTGAGACGGATGATCTGAGCGAGCGCCGTCTTCGAGCCCACGCCGGTGGCCCGGACCTTGAGCCTGCCTTGCAGGTTAACCGTCGCGCCGAACACCTTGGACCCTTGGGCCTTGTCCACCGGGATGGACTCGCCGGTCAACATGCTCTCGTCAACCGACGACGATCCGCCGGCCACCTCGCCGTCCACCGGGATGCGCTCGCCCGGCCGCACCGCCACCACGTCGCCGATCCGCACCTGCTCGGCCGGCACGTCGCGCTCATCTCCGTTCTCGCCCACCAGGTGCGCGGTCTTGGGCGCGAGCCCCATCAGCGCCTTGATGGCGGCGGAGGCGCTGCCCTTGGCGGAGGCCTCGAGCAGCTTGCCCACCTTGATCAGGGTGATGATCATGGCGGAGGTCTCGAAATAAACGTGCACCCCGAGGCCGGGGAAAAGGAGCACGGCCACGGAGTAGAAATAAGCGGTGGACGAGCCGAGCGCGACCAGGACGTCCATGTTGGCGGAGAGGTTCCGGAGGCTCTTCGCGCCGCCGGTGTAATAGTCGCGCCCGGTGTAAAACTGCACGGGCGTGGCCAGCGCGAACAGGACCCAGTTCACCCAGGCCGCGTGCGCCCACGGCCCGAGGAGCGAAAAATCACGCGCCATGCTGATGATGAATAGGGGGGTGGTAAAGATGACGCCGACCAGGAAATGGCGCTTCTGGCGCCGGACCTCTTGCTCCCGCGCCTTCTGCTCCACGTCCTCTCCGGCGTCCTCCGCCGCCGGCAAGAGCTTGTAGCCGGCGCGCTCCACCGCCGCCGCCATGCCCGCAAAATCCGTGAGCGCCGGATCATAGACCACGAACGCCGACTCCGCGGCGAAATTCACGTTCGCCGATGACACCCCCGGGACCTTTTTGCGCAAGGTCCTCTCCACCGTGGCCGCGCAATTGGCGCAGGTCATGCCGATGATAGGGAGCCGGACCTCGCGCTCGGCCATCATGCCCTCCCCTCTTTACGGTTCATTCCTTGGCCGGGTAACCGATCTCCGCGAGCGTCTCCGCGATCCGCTCCCAGCTCGCCGGCTGGTCCCACTTGACGGTGACTTGCTTGGTCTGGGCATCGCCGTCCACCGACGCGACGCCCTTCAACTCACTCAGCTCACGCTTGATAGCGGCCACGCAATGGCCGCAACTTATCTTGGGAACAGTTATAGTCTTTTCATTCATCCCACTATCCTTTCGCGGTTAAGCCTCAGTTTTTCCCTCGCTCCATTTTCTCGGAAGATAAGCACGAAACCGGGGATTGCAATCCTCTATGCCAATTGGCATAGCGGGGGACCGGCCAAACCATTGGTCCGTCGCCGCTAACGGAATCAGCGGGCCGGGATGGCGCCGGGTTGTTTCAGGACCTTGCAGCCTTGCTGCTTCAGGTATTTTTTCAGCTCCGGGATTGAGATGGCCGCGAAATGGAACACCGAGGCCGCCAGCAGGATGGCGGCCCCGGCCTGGGCGGCCTGGGCAAAGTGTTGGAGCTTGCCGGCGCCGCCGGAGGCGACCACGGGCGCGGAGACGACCTTGACGATTTTTCGGATCAGGGGCAGGTCATATCCGGTCTTGGCGCCGTCGGTGGCCTTGCTGGTGGGGAGGATGCAGCCCACGCCAAAGCCGTCCACTTTCCGCGCCCACTCGACGGCGTCATAGCCGGTGGCGGTGCGGCCGCCGTCAATATAGACCTCGTAGCCGGAGCGTATCTTGTTGTTCCGGTCCACGTCAATGGCGATGGTGATTCTTTCCGGGCCGAACTCGTGCACCATCTGGGCGATGATTTCGGGCTGGCGGAAGGCCGCGCTGGAGACGCTCACCTTGTCGGCGCCGGCTTTAAGGACCTTTTCCACGGACCGGAGGTCAGAGATCCCGCCGCCCACGGTAAAGGGAATGGTGACCGCGGGGGCGACTTTCTTCACTACCTTGATCATAGTGGCCCGGCCCTCCACGGTGGCCGTGATGTCGAGCATGGCCAGCTCGTCGGCGCCGGCCTCACAATAGGCCTGCGCGCACGCCACCGGGTCGCCGGCGTCCCGGATGTTCACAAAATGCACGCCCTTCACCACCCGGCCATCCTGCATGTCCAGGCAGGGCATGATCTTGATGATCGGCCGCACGCTTTTTTTAATCATGATTTTGTCTCCTTATCCGGTTGCCCTTCCGAGCTTTGGCGAAGCATCAATCTCCATCCGCCAACCGCTTATTATTCCGCCGCCTCCGGCCAGGTCACGGCGATCATGTCGAGGACGAGGCCGGGCCAGTTGAAATGGGGCTGGCCCTTGCCCTGGCCGTTTCTGTAGTCGTAGAACTCCCAGAGGCCCTCGTGGAGGATCATCTTGGCGGTGCGGCGGGTGAGCTCGCGGGCCTCGTCGTTGAAGCCGTAATTCATCAGGCCCTCCATCATCAGCCAGTTCATGTTGGTCCAGATGCAGTGGCCGCGCCACAGCAGCAAATCCTCCATGTACACCTTGTCGTGCAGCATCTCGTCGGCGGCGTTGAACGTGAAGACGTAGGTGAGCCAGAACTGCTTGGGGTTGAGGGCGTGCTCGCGGATCACGCGGAGCGCGCGTTCCCTGGGCACGAGGCCGGAGATGATGGGAAGGAGAGAGGCGCAGGTGGTGCGCATGGCGAGCTTGGGATTCTTCACGTCGTAGCGCGAGTAGTAGCAGCCCTTGTCCTCCACCCAGTTGATGCGGTCGAGCGCGGCGACCATGTCCGCGGCCTGCCGGCGCAAGGCCTCGGCCTTGGCGGTCTCGCCAATGGACTCGTTCAAGTTGGCCACGGACTGGATGGCGCGGATGGTGATGGAGTTGAAGGCCGCGTCCTCCAAGACGAAGCGGTTGCGCTCCTTGGCCACCTGCGGGTCCCAGTTGAACTCGGCGTTGTAGTCGAGCATCTTGGGGTACAGAAGCCCGCGCTTCGGCGCGCCCAGCGGGGTGCGGAAGTCGAGGCCGAGGATTTTGTCGTAAGCGGGCGAGGAGTCGGTTCCGGTCTCCCAGGGATGGATCACGGAGACGAGGCCGTCGCCGTAGAGGTCGCGGTCGCGGGTGAGGTAATGGACGCATTTTTCGAGGCGGGGCAGGATGTTGTCGAGCCAGGCGCGGTCTTTGGTTTGCGCGTACACCTTTTCCGCGGCGATGATGTAGCTGGGCGGATCAATCATGGCGGAGCGGCCTTCCGCGTCGAACTGGCTCTGGCCCATCTTGCTGCCGAGCTTGCTCCACGCGCTGCTCTTGGGCTGCAGCTCCGCGAAGTGCGTGTCGTGGGAGATGCGGCCGTTGTCGAGCTGGCGGTCGGTGAGCACGGTCAGCTCGGAGGCGGCGATGGCCGGATCAATGCGCGACATGGAGATGGCGTGCCAGCCGGAGTCCCACGCGAACAGCGAGCTGTACTTGCCCTGCGACGGCATGTGGAATACGCCGTCGGCCACCTGCACCCGGTTGTGCGCGTAAACCTCCGCCGTCATCTCTTTGAGCATCGCGTATTCGTCCCTGGTCACCGGGCCGTCTGGGATCGGGTAGGCCGGCGCCAGCTTCTCGGCTTGAGCCTTGCGCGGCGCAAGCTGCATCCCCGCGGCCATTGCGCCCGCCGCGGCCGCGCCCTTCATGAACCCGCGGCGATCAAAATCCTTGTTCATGTCCACTCCTTTTCTTTTCTGGCGCCGTTCATTCGGCGGTACATCGCCTTGTTGTTCTTGTAGATGTTCACGAACTCCGTGAACATCGCGTCGTAGAGCTTGCGGTTCTTCGGGTCCGGCTCGAAGGTGTTCGCGTACTCGACCAGGTCCGGCACGTCGTCAAAACTAATATAGCCCATTCCCACCGCCGCGATAAAGGCGGCGCCTCGGGCGTTGGCCTGCATCGGGTCCTTGACCTGGCGCACGGTGCGGTTAAGCGCGTCGGCGAAGATACGGCACCATACCTCTGAGCGCGCGCCGCCACCGACTATGTTGAGCGGGTCCATCCTGCGGCCGATGAACTTCTCCACGTAGCCCAGGGCCCAGCGCGTGTTCAGGGCGATGCCCTCCATGACCGCGCGGACCACGTCGTCGCTGGTGGTGGTCATGCCGAGGTTCATGAGTCCGGCCCGGACGGTGGTGTCGTCCACCGGGGTGCGCTCGCCGTTGAGCCAGGGCGTGAAGATCACGCCGTTGGCGCCGGGCGGCACAGAGGCCGCGATCGCGTCGAGTTGTTGATACACGTCGGCCGGCGGCCCCTCATTCCGCAGCCGGCCGCGGTGGTACAGGATATTTTCAACCAGGAACGCGAGCGCGCCGCCGGCGATGTCCTGCTCGTTCACGGCGTAGTACTTGCCGGGGATGGCGGTGGGCAGGCTGGCGATGGAGTGGAACATGTCGGTCTTCTTGAACGGGACCACGCACTGGATCCAGGAGGAGGTGCCGATGTAAACGTGGCCCTCGAAGTCGCGCACCGCGCCGGAGCCGATGCAGGCCGACTGATGGTCGGGCGAGCCCGTCACCACCCGCGTGTCCCGCGGGACCCCGATCGCGTCCGCGACCTCCGGCTGGAGCGGGCCCAGCACGTCAATGGAGCGCCGCATCGGCGGAAGCTTGCCGCGCTCGATCCCGACCTTCTTCACCAGCGCCTCGTCATAAAACATGTTGTTAATGTCGCGGGTGTTGGTGAGCCAGAAGAGCGACATGGAATCGTAGCCGGCGGCAAAGCGGCCGGTGAGGCGGAGGTTCAGGTAGTCCTTGCTGCCCAGGAACATGCGGGCGTCTTTGTAAACGTCAGGCCGCTCGTGCTTCCACCAGAGCACGTGCGCGAGGTCGTCCTTGCCGGAGAGCTGCGGCCCGCCGCCGGTCTTATAGATCCACGGCAGCATGGTGAACACGGCGTAGCCGTCAATGGCGGGGAACCCGCTCACGATCTCCTTGATGTAGGGAGCGCCGCGCGAGTCCATCCAGGTGAGCGAGTTGGCGAGGTGGCGTCCGTCCGGGCCCACGGCCACGGTGGAAGAGAAGGTGGACGAGCAGCAGATGGCCGCGATGTCGCCGGGCGCGACCAGGCGTTTTTGCACGAGCTTGCGGCAGGTATTGACGAGCGCGTTCCACCACAGCTCCGGGTCCTGTTCGGCGCCGCCGCCGGGGAGGAACTGGACCGGCGTCTTCTCATACTCGAACGCCAGGAGCTCGCCGTACACGGACATTAGCGCGGTCTTGACGCCGGAGGTCCCGTGGTCAACGGCGAGCACGTATTTTTTGAGGTCCTGGTTCAAGGTTCTCTCAGATGTCCAGCTTGGTAACTTTTCCGGTATCGTCCACATGCTCGACGATCACTCCGCCGAAGGCCTCGCCGCCTTCCTTCTTCTTGTCGAGCTTCATGGCATGAGGCACCAGGTCAATGAAGTCGGTGGGCGTGACGCAGGCTTCGGGCGGGAGCACTCCCGGCCCGGTGACCTTGCCCTGGAGCATGAGGACGGCGCCGATGGCGGCGGGAATGCCGGTGCCCTCGCCGAGGGCCTGGCTCCGGGAGGCCATGTGGAAGCGGTACTCGCTGTACTTGCCGTCCTTCCTGCCCTTCACCACCACGCTGGCGCAGCCGCGCTGCGGGCCGAACGCGGTCTGTTTCAGGATGCGCTCGCGCTCGCGGATGATGTAGGCCATGGCGAATTCGCAGGGCGCGATCTTTTTGCCCTTGACGTTGACCGGCTCCTTGCCCGCGAGCCCGAGCCGCACCATGTCCTTGATCAGGTCGTAATATTCGTTCGGCAGGACGCTGCCTTTGTTGGTGACGCGGCGGCACTTGATGTAATGGGGCATGGTGATCTGCTCGGGATGAGGATACGGGTAGAGCTTGACCTTGCCGATCACCGGGAACTCGAATTCCTGGCGCAGCGCGATCCCGTCCTCCCTAAAAAAGTCCACGTACTTGAGCGCGCCGTCGAGGTACATGGGGATGGGGACGCTCATGCAGTGGAAGCGGTGTCCGATCACTCCCTCCCCCTCGAACGGCTCGCCGCCGTGGGCGTGGAAGATGTCAATGGAGTCGGTCTCGTCGAGCAGCGTTTGCGCGGCGAACTTGCCGAGCAGGTTGGTCGCGCCCGGCGAGCTGCCCATGCCGATCAGCGCGGTCACGCCCTTCTTCTTCGCCGCCGCGTCCATTTTCAGGATCTCGATGGTGACGTCAAAGTCGTCGCAGATGTCCACGTAGTTGACCCGGGAAGCAATCACCGCCTTGAGCACGGTCTTCACGAACCTGTAAAACGGCCCGGTGCAGTTCAGGACCACGTCCGCGCCCGTGACCGCGCGCTTCACGCTCTGGGCGTCCAGCGCGTCCACCTTTTTCGCGGAGACCTTATCCGCCCCCAGCTCCGCCGCGATCTCCCTTGCCCGCTTCAAGTTGATGTCAGCAATCACCACCTCGGAAAAATACGGCAGCCGCGCGAGCGTCTTCACCGCCACGCTCCCCACCGCCCCGCATCCGCCAAGAACCACGATTTTCGCCATGTCAATCCTCCGGAATCAATTAACAAGGATACACAGGATATTCAGGATAAGCCGGAAAATATAATCAATGACCCTTTTTCCCATTTTACCTGTTAATCCTGTTCATTGTCACGGTGATATTTTATCTCATCGGTCACTGAAATGCTTGATCCGGGATCATTCTCCGGCGGGCGCTCCCTTTTTAGGCGGCGGCTTTGCGCTCAGAAAGAGAGCGGGGATGAGGCCGAGCATGGTTAGCCCGGCGGCGAGCGCGAACACGTCGTCGAAGGAACGGATGGCGGCGGCGCGCTGGATGAGGAGGATGATCACGGTCTTGACCGATGCCGGGCTCATTCCGGCGGCGGGCGTCAGGGCGGAGAGGTTGATACCGGCGCCGATGATTTCCTGGTGCATGGCCTGGCGGTTGGTGAGCACGGTGGAGAGGAGCGCGATGCCGAGCGATCCGCCGGCGCGCTGGGCCACGTTGAGCAGGCCCGAGGCGATGCCGGCCTGGCGGGGCGCCACGGCGTTCATGGCGGCGGTGGCCACCGGGGTCAGCATGAGCGCGATTCCGGCGCCGCGGAAGAACTGCGGATAGATGATGTCCCACGATGACGAGTCGTAGTCCAGGGTGCGGTACATCCAGAGCGAGACGCCGGTGAGAACCACGCCGGCCACCGCGGGCCAGCGCGCGCCGAAGCGGTCGGTGATGGAGCCGGAGATGGGCATGAACACGGCGATGGTCACGGCCGCCGGCACCAGGATGATCCCGGTCTGGATGGCGGTCCGGCCCTGCAGGTTCTCCAGGTACACCGGCAGCAAAAACACCGCCCCGAACAGCGCCACCGCCCGGATCAGAGCGAGCAGCAGGCCCATCGAAAAATCCGTGTGCCGGAACATGTCGAACGGCACCACCGGGTGCCCCGCGGTCAGCTCCGCCGAGATGAACGCCGTAAATGACACCGCGGCAACCGCCAGATAATACTTTACCTCCGTGGCGTCCCACCCATAGGACTGGGCCCGGTCCAGGCCCAGGAGCAAACCGATGAGAAAGACGGAGAGGGAAAGGAACCCATACCAGTCAAAGGGCTGGGGCGGCGCGGTCTTTTCGCGCCGGCCGATGACGCCGAGCCCGAAGATCATGAGGAGTACTCCGACGGGGATGTTGACGGTGAAGACGGAGCGCCACCCGAAGTATTCCGTGAGGTATCCGCCGAGAGTGGGTCCGATGGTGGGGGCGACCATGGCGCCGATGCCCCAGATGCCGATGGCGCGTCCGCGCTCGTGCGGCTCGAAGACCATGATGATCATGGCCATGCCGGCGGGCTGCATGATCCCGGCGCCGGCGGCCTGGATGACGCGGGCGACGACCAGGCTGTCAATGTTCCAGGACAGGGAGCACAGGGCGGAGCCCACGGTGAAGACGGCGAGGCAGGCCAGGTACATGCGGCCATAGCCGATGCGGTCTCCGATCCATCCGGTGAGGGGCATGGCCACGGCGGCGGCGAGCATGAAGGCGGTGAGGATCCACTCGGCGTCGTCGAGGGGCACGCCGAGCGCGGTCATGATGTAGGGCAGGCCCACGTTGACGATACTGGAGTCGAGGATGGCCATGAAGGTGCCGGTCATGACCACGATCATGAGCGGCCACTTGGGCCACGGCGCATGATCGGTGGGCGCAGCGGCCATGCCCGGCGGACGGCCCGTGGACATGGGGCCCTCTACCTGGCCGCGGCGGCGGGAGCGGTATGCAGGTGGATGCGCACCTCCACGTTCAGCCCCGGGTAAAACGGCGGATGGTCGTTCCCGTCAATCGCGATGTAAACCGGGACCCGCTGCGTTACCTTGATAAAGTTCCCGCTGGTGGCCCCCGCCGGCAACAGCGAGAACTCGGACAGCGCCGCCCCCAGAACGCTCACCACTTGGCCCGCGAACTTCCGGCCCGGATACGCGTCCACGGTAAAGGTCACGCGGTCGCCCGGCTCAATGTCCGCGAGCTGGCCCTCCTTGAAGTTCGCCTCGATCCACGGCGCCGACATCTCCGAGATGCTGAAAATGCTCTGGCCGGGAGCCACCACCTGGCCGGGATCAACGTGGCGCCGGGAGATTTGACCGCCCACCGTGGCCGACACCGTGGTCTGCGCCAGGTTGTCCTCCGCCATGGCCAGGCGCGCCTGGGCCAGCGCCAGGTTGGCCTCGGCCATGTCCACCTGGTTCTGCAGGATCAGAATGGCCAGCTCGGCGGGCGCCCTGGCCGTGTCGCCGTCGCCCGCGCCGCTGGTGGTCAAGAGGCCCAACTTCTGCCTGGCCGCATCCAGCATGGCGTCGGAAGCGTCCCAGCCCGTATCGGCGCGGTCAATCTCTTCGGTGGCTGCCAACCCTGCCAGGTTGTTGAGCCGCTTCTTCATCTTGCGGCTGTACTCCTCCTTGGAGGAGGCCGCGCGCAAGTCGGCCTGAGCCATGGCCACGTTCTTGTCCAGCGAGATCCTGGCCTTGAGCAGATTGAGCCGCGCGGACTCGAGCTCGGCCTGGGCCGCGTCCACCCCCGCCGCGGCCTGGTCCCGCTGCGCGCTGTAGGGCATGTCTTCGAGGCGGGCCAGGACCTTTCCCGGCCCCACCGTGTCGCCCTCCTTGACGAGGAACTCGGTCACCCGGCCGCCCACCCGGCTCGAACACGGCGTCAATATGGTCTTGAGCACGGCGTCGTCCGTGTACACCGTGCCGCGCGCCACCACCAGCCAATAAACTCCATACGCTCCGCAGCCCAGCAGCATCAGCAGCAGGGGCACGGCGTACCGCATCCGGTTCGGCGGAGACTTCTTGTCATTGCCGCTATTCGATACAGCGCTCATAAGACCACACCTTTCGCGAATCTTTCGTGAGTGCCCGCCTGGACCGTGCAACAACGGCGCCCCCCCCGTGTTGACAGAGAGATTATAACACATCTACTCTGCTGTAATGAATCTTGCGGGGGATCGCGCATGGAATTGTTGAAGCCGATCAGGATCGGACGGATCGAGATAAAAAACCGCCTGGCCAAGTCCGCCACCCACGAGAGCATGGCCGGGCCGGACGGCGAGGTGACGGACGAGGTCGTCGCCTTCTACCGCCGGCTGGCCGCGGGAGGCGTGGGCCTTATCATCA
Source organism: bacterium (assembly GCA_035527835.1). Taxonomy (GTDB): domain Bacteria; phylum RBG-13-61-14; class RBG-13-61-14; order RBG-13-61-14; family DATKZS01; genus DATKZS01. Next base: position 37,213 of record DATKZS010000219.1, on the reverse strand, counting down.
CCGGCAATTTCTTTCATCACTGGGCCGGGCACAACTGGCCGCTCCAGCTCGGGCTGCACTCTGATGAGATGATCGAGGGCTGCCGGCGTCTCACCGAGGCCGTGCACCGGGAAGGCGGCGTCATCTTCGCGCAGGTGAACGACTGCGGCCGGGAGGCGAGCGAGGCCTATTCCCGCGGCATCCATCCGCGCGGGCCGTCCGCCGTGCCGCACACCCTCTTTTTCCATGTCCCCCATGCCATGACCAGGGATGAGATCAGGGACACCATCGCGAGCTTTGCCGCGGCGTGCGGCCGCGCCCAAAAGGCCGGCTTCGACGGCGTGCAGATCCACGGCGCGCACGGCTACCTCGTCAACCAGTTCCTCTCGCCCCTCACGAATCGGAGGAAGGACGAGTACGGCGGCGCGTTGGAAAACCGCTGGCGTTTAGTCCAGGAGCTTTACCGCGCGGCGCGGGAGGAGGTGGGCGCGGACTATCCGGTGATCATCAAGATCAACGCGAGCGACGAGTTCCCGCTGCCCATCGGCATCCGTCCCCGGGAATCGGTCCGCACCGCGCAAATGCTCGCGGAGCTCGGGCTCGACGCCATCGAGGTGAGCTGCGGCTGCTACGAGGCGGGCATGACGCTGATCCGGGGGCCGCTGCCGCTCACGCTGGCACTGCGCACCGTCCGCGAGCTGGCGACCCTGCCCGCCCCGCTGCGCTTTGTCATCGGGCTCACCGACCCCATCGCCACGCGCCTCTTCCCCTTCCGCGAGAACTACAACATCCACTACGCGCGCGCGATCAAGAAGCTCGTGAACAAGCCCGTGATGTGCATCGGCGGGATCCGCGACCCGGAAAAGATGGAGCGGTTCATCTCGGACGGATCGGCCGACATGCTCTCGCTGGCGCGTCCGCTCATCTGCGAGCCGAACTTCCCGAAGCGCATCTCCGAGGGCGACCTGTCCCCCTCCAAGTGCGTGAACTGCAACATCTGCCTCATGCACATCCAGGTCAAGGGCCTGCGCTGCTACCACGGCAAGATGCCGGCGCCGGAAAAGTTCTGGTAATCACATGGAGGCTGATTCATGGCGCGCCGAACAATGCTTTTTCTATCCGCCTTTTTGCTTGCAACGCTCATCGCAACTAATTCCGTGGCTGGCGATAGCCGCACCCTCACCCGCGACAGCGACCCCGTGATCATCAAGGGAGATATGGCCGGGGCGCTCGCGGGCGCGAAGATCAGCGGCATTCGGGTCTTTGCGCTCCGCGGCGGGAAATTTTCGCCTATCCCTTTCCAAGTGGACGAGAAGACCAGGGCCGGCGACTTCGTGTTCCCGAACGGGGAGGAAAAGAATCCCGGGGACGGCGATGGGTTATTTAACGGCAATGATGAGCTGGTGCTCATGGCCCGCGACCTGGGCGACCGGGCGGACCGCGTTGCGTCACTACTGCCCGGATACGACAGCTACACCGCAATCGAGATCAGCGCGCATGACCCGGTGGACAACGGCAAGGCTTATGCCTACGCTGTTCATTTTTCGGGAAATGCTCCGGCCCGCTCTGCCGTTGATTATGTCTCCATTGACCCGGGCACCAGCCGCATCACGGCGCTCAATTACACGCTCGGTTTTTCCAGGGACGCGCCCATGGCCATGGACGAGCTTCGGGTGACCGCGGCCGGCGGCGGCGACGGGGTGGATTATTGCGACCGCTTGAAGGCGCGGCTCCATTGCCGCATCGCCGGGGTGGACATTGACAAGACCGAGGAGGATTTCACCAATGAGCTGGCGGCGTGGATTGACGGGCCGGTGCGGGTGGTGCGGCGCACGCGCTCGCAGCTCATCCTTATCTTTCACATCCCGAGCCCTTCGGCCAAGCTGGACAACATCTATTACTACAACTCGTTCAGCTTCCCGACCGAGGTGTACCTGCCGATCGACGTGGGGTTCGCGGTGAAGGACGCGAGGTTCCGGGTGAGCGTGGACAGCCCCCGCCTCGCGGGCGAGCGCCGCTACCGCAACAGCCTGTACCCGGAGGGCGTGATCCAGGACGGGAAGATGGGCGAGCTGGAAAAGAAGATGGCGGCCGATCCGCGTGCCTTCACCTGGTCGTCCACCGGCACGGTCGGGCCGGACGGCAGGGACCACGGGGCCTGGTTCAACCGCCTGATCGTGGAGGGCGACAACCCCGAGTGGAAGCCGCGCGTCTTCTACATTGACGACGAGAACCACCTCGACCCGCCCGACCTCGAACCCGGGTCCTTCGGCAACGGCGGCTACCAGGTCTCCGGGCTCACCAGCCTCACCGCCGGGACCTACCGCCTCGACTCCGTGATGTACTCCGTGCCCGCGTTCGAGCCCGCCATGGCCGACCAGTACCTGCGCATCCTCGACCATCCGCTGGAGATTAAACTCAAAGAAGTCACTAAATAATGTCCCAGCTCTTCGAGAAATATCTTATTGAATTGGATGCGATAATTGCTGAACTCTCATCTTTCAGGCATCTCTAATTCAACAATTTCGCTCAAATAGTATCTTTCGCCCCAAGTCGACCGGCACTTCTTACACATCATAGGCACATAAAAGCCGTAATCATCTCGATCCTCGCTTAAGATTTGCTCCACCCTCACACTGTTGCAAAGTGGGCATCTGGTCCGGTCCGTTACGTCATCGTTCAAATATTTCTCGCTCATTTCCGCCGTTACTTCTATTTCCGCCATGATCGCGCCTCCTAAAAATTTGTTTTATGGCCTCACAAAGGTATTCTGGTTCATCACATTCACCTGCTTGACCACCCTTTTCTCGCCACATCATTTAGGGTCGAGTTTTTCCAACTATTGCCATAATTTTTTCCGCATGCAATATCCCTTACTTTGCAATATGGATTTCTTTTCTGATCTCCTTTTTCGCCTTATCAATCGCCTGATTTACATTGAATTCCTTTCCATTAAAAGCAACTATCCTCAGCCACCCCTCCTCATCGTATTGCTCTTCGACCAATGCATGAGTAAATTGAGCATGAACATTAGGACAAACCACCAGTACATTTTTTAAATGGTCGCCGTAATCGACTTTCAGGTGATGGATTTCAAAATAAGGTTTTCCGGTCTTGGTGAGAAATCCGAAACCTGATATCTGACAATTGCCATGATAGATTTCCGTCAATAATTTCCTTACAGAGGCTCGTATGGCCCTCTTTCTCGCGGCTGTGATCACTGTTGCCCCTCTTCCTTCTTGACTTTGGATTGTCGCGGTCCTGTAATATTCTTGGTAAATTACTTCCCGGCAATCGAGATTAGTCACCGATGAGAGGTTTTCAATCTTGTCTTGAGCTTCGGCATCATTCAAGGAGTTGTCGAATTCTTTTTCAAATTGTTTTATCAACACTTTGAAGCGTTTTTCCGGAATTATTCTGTATTTATTTTTACCCGCGATCTGAACAACTACTTCATCGCCATGCTTGATATTATATTTATCATAAAATGCGTTCATGCCCGTTATTCTGTTCTCCTTGCTTTTTACTGATAACGGGGTGAAATTCTTCGCTATCGCCATGTCACTATCATCTTCGAAAAGCAAGACCTTAGATTTCTCCTTGGGGAAATGCGGCATCAACGAGACCGGAATGACCAACAATCCCTTGTTGATTCTGCTTTGTGTTACCTTGATCGTCTTATAAGGGTAAAACAACTCGCTTTTTTCAATTATCATTCCCATCCTCCATTTTTAGCTGCGTGGTCAGCCAATATTGTTATCGGGAAAACATGTAGAGCCAGTTAGTATGTCAGCACCATCCCCCCGTCGAAGAGCAGGTCGCCTCCGATCAGGCAGCGGGAGAAGCGGGAGAAGCCGAAGACGAAGAGGTTGCCGACTTCGATGGGTGACATCATCTCCTTGATCCGCGACTTTTCCATCATCACGTCGGCCGCCGCCTCTTCCGGTGTGATGCCGCGCGGCTCGGCCTGGTCCGGGATCTGCTTCAAGGCGAGCGCGGTCCCGACTTCCCGAACTCAGGGCGCGATCGCCACCCGCCTCTGTCCCTCCCTCATCAATGGCGCGATCCGTAAGACCGCGCGCGCGGCATCGTAGCTCCACTCGCCCGGCGGATCGAGCGTAACGCCGTGCATGTTTCCATACAGCCGCGGCGGCGCATAAATCTCCGTGGCCGCGGACGCTGACACGCTCTCGGACCACGTCAGCTCGAAGCGCCGGCTGGCGGGATCAAAAGAGAATGACTCGATGTTCCCGGCCACGGCCCGCGGGTAGGGCCGGTCGAGCGCGAGCGCCCGGGGCCGGACGCTGCCGTCCGGCTCGAAGATGGAGGTGTTTTCCCATCCCCAGGTAAGGGGGCTGACCGAGGCCTCCCAGAAAGTGCCGGAGACGAGGCCGGCGTCGAACGCGGAATAGAGCATATTGATGTATTCGGGCGCGTCCTGGAACAGAGGGGAAATGCCATATTCGGAGAAGAGCACGGGCGTGTTCCAGGCGCGGCCCAGTTCCAGGAAGCGGGCGATGCCGGTGTTGATGGCCCGCTGCTCCAAGCCTTTGCCGATGGATACGCTGAACGTGCCCAAGTCGTAGTAGTGGGGCGCGAGCACGAGGTTCGCGACGCGGGGCCGGGGCCGCCTGGTGTTCCAGGCGCCCTGGTTCTCCAGGGGGCAGAGGTCGGCGAAGATGAGGTAGCGCGGGTCCGCGGCATGGACCGCCTGGCCCGCGGCCTCATAGAGCGCGAAGAGCTGCTCATACCATTTAGTGTAATGGATGAGGCCATAACTCCCGGGCATGGGCTCGTTCATGGGCTCGAAGCCGATGACCGCGGGCTCATTTTTATAGCGCTCGGCCAACATCTTAAAAAAAGCGGCGTAGGAGTCGCGCAGGCCGTCATCGTTTTCGTAGAGCCGGTTGAAGGAGTCCAGGGCCGGCGTCGAGAAGTAGTGCACGTTCCAGAGGCGGCAGCCTTCATGCTGGGGCAGGCCGCGGTACTTTTCCCGGATCGCCCAGTCGGGGAAGCCGTCGCCGCAGAAGCGCCGGCTGAACACGTCCTGGTGGCTGTCCACAATGATGTAAATGCCGCGGGCGGCGAAGGCTTCCACCATGGCGTCGAACTTCTTCAGGTACTCCTCGTCATATTGCCCGCGCACCGGCTCCGCGGCCTCGTAGATCACGATGAGGCGCACCACGTTGAAGCCAAAGGACGCGATGCCGTCGGCGTAACGCGTGAGCGCGGTCTGGAAATCCGGCTCCGGCTCGAAGGGATAAAAGGGCGGGAGCTTGCTCCGGCCGCCCGCGTTCACCCCGCGCAACACCACCTGCCGGCCGGCGTCATCCAGCAGGCGCCCGTCTTTCACGCTGATTGCAGGCAGGGAAGAAGCAGCTTCGGCCGGGGCCACGGGGACAGCGGCCAGGGAAAAAAATAAAACCAGGGACAGCGCCACGCGACAAATAACCTTCATGATATATAACCTCCTTCCACACCAGGGCTTATCCGCGCTTCATTGATTTGACAATGGCCATGCCCATCTCGAAGTAGGAGTTGTGCGGCCGGATGAGGTCGGAGTCGGGACGGCGCTTGAGGGAGAGCGCGTCCTGGTTGCAGGAACGGATGCACAGGCCGCAGCCGATGCAGCGCTTCTCGTCCAGCTTCAGGACTTCCTCCTCCGCGTCGAAGGTGAGCGCCTTTACCTGGCAGCGGTCGGCGCAGTCGCCGCAGTCAATACAGGCGCCCTCGTCGCGGGCGATGATGTAATTGGAGTGCGCGACGGCGGTGGGAATGTTGAGCTTGGTGATGGTGCCGAGGATGCCGCAGCAGCAGCCGCAGCAGTTGCAGATGAAGTTGACCTTCTCGAGGATGTTGTCGGAGAGGTGCACCAGTCCGGCGTCCTCCGCGCGGTCCAGAGCCATCAGCATCTCCTCGTCGGAGGCCCGCCGCGCGAAACCGCGCTCCACGGCGTAGTCCACGAACGGGCCCAGCACCATGCACACGTCCTTGGGCCGGCCGCAGCTATTTCCGATCAGCTCGTGCTCGTGGCGGCAGAAGCAGGTGGTGAGCGCCTTTCTCTTGTGGTTCTGGATCAGGTTCTTCACCTGCTCGTAGGGCTGCACCTCCTGCCCCGCCGGGATTTCCTTGCCGATGACGATGGTCCGCGCGAACGGCTCCTTCACGGCAAAGCTCTTCTCGCCCCAGCCCTCGAAGTAATAAGCGTTGAACAGCCCGGCCAGCTCCTTGGACTTCGCGTCGTAAAGCCCCTTCATGAACTGCAGCTCGAAGATGCCGGGCACCAGCGGCATGACCGAGTAGCGCGGCTCGCCGTCCTTCACCTCCGCGTACACCACGCCCTTGTCGGCCATGGACTCGAGCAGGGGCTTGATTTTGGCGGGGTCCAGGCCGGCGCGGCCGCACAATTTGTGAAGCGGCTCGCGGAAGGGGTGCGGCGTGAGCTTGCTTGCGAGCATGGCCTCGTCGTTGGTAAGGATGATCTCGAGAATACGGCGCAGGTTCGCGGTCGGCGGGGCGCCGGTGGGGAACTTGTCGAGCAGGGACATCAAGGCATCATAACCGTCCATGTTATCTCCTTTGAACTGCTTGATTCTACATCATGAAGATTAGCATCGGGGGCAACGCGCCGCAAGCCTTGCGCGGGGTGATGATAGCCGCTGATTTATGCCCCGCGCCCGTTATTTGTTTACCGCGCGCGAATCGGCTAGAGTGAGAATGAAGCAAGATAACGATTGTAATGTGAATAAGGCGCCATGTCGGCCGCGCTGAAGGCGGCCCCTGAAAACAAGCAAGGTGAAGGTTCAAGCCATGAAGAAATCGGTCCATCGCACGCTTACGATTATTTTTCTCACCCTGATCGTTTCCGTCACGGTGCGCACGCAGGAGGGCGTCCCGTCCTCCATGAAACGCGTGCATGACCCCATCCAGGTCCCCGGCGGGCTGCTCAAGGATTTCCACGGGGCCAGGCTCGATTCCATGCTCCTCTTCGTCTCACGCCACGGGGCCATGGAACAGATCCCGTTCCAGTTCGACGAGCGCACGAGTGACGGGACCTTCATCTTCCACCTGGGGGTGGGGAAAAACGTGGAGCTGGCCAATAATCTTCTCGATCCTCAGGACTTCCTGGTGTTCCGGATCGGCGACACCGGCGACCGCGCTCCCCGGGAAAGCTGGCCCACCGAGGAGGGGATTGAGATCGAGCTCGAGGACCCGGTTGACCACGGCAAGTCCTACTGCTACCTGGTGCGGTACCAGGGCACCATGCCCGCGCGTCTGCAGGAGGACACGGTGGTGCTGGAGAACGCGGACCCGTGGAAGAGCCCGGAGCTGCCGTTCATCGTGCGCGGCGTGACCTACAAGATCGAGGGCCTGGTCAATTTCCTGAACGGCAAATATTACAAGACCGCGATCAACAAGAATTTCATCATCCCCAAGTCCGCGGGCGGGACCGGGGTCAACATCCTGGACGGCCAGAAGATGCGGGCCTTCTGCGAGCTGTTCTTCGGGAAGATCAAGGTGGAGTCCAACGAGAAGAACATGATCGGCGGCATTGACGCGACCACCAACGCCGACGTGCGCGGGTACGGCCGGCAGTGGCTGACCGTGGCCCTGCCGCTGGGGCTTACGGCCCCGCGCATCTACTCCGACGTGTTCACCTACGACCGCATCATCGTCTCGCCCATGAACCTCAACATCCCCTTCAACCCCGAGCACGTCATCACCCGCGCCGGCATCGAGTTCGGCTACGACCTGAACCAGGCCGCCATCGGCATGCGCTTTTACAGCCCCAACTGCATGGAAGGCGTGACCATTGACGGGAAGATGAGCGAGCGGGAGAAGGCGATCAAGGACGACTGGGTCCCGTGGTTTTTGTACACCGGGCCGCAGGGGAGCCTGATCTTCCGAGTGAGCATTGATCCGGCGCTGATGAAGCAGACGGTGAACAAGCTCACCTACATTGACGACCTCGGGCAGGCGTTCCCGCCGGAGGACCTCCCCGGGTCCCTGGGCTACGCGCGCACCACCATGGAGATCACCTCGGTCAAGGCCGGGAGCTATAACTTCTCGATCGAGTGGTACTTCCCGCCCGACTTCTACCGGCCCGGCGGATACGACCAGCAGGAGCTAACGGACTTCCTCAACATCAAGGACGCGCCGGTGCTCATCCACGCCTGCGGCCAGACGGCCACGAACGAGGCGCTGAGCCCGCCGCCGCTGATGCCGAAGAAGAAGTAGCGAGGAGCGAGGGAAATGGTTGCGCCATTTTCCCGAGTGTAGAGTATCCGAATTATAGATGATTATTTTCCGTGTAATTCGCACCGGGCTGCATCTTAGTGTCGCCCCTTCAGGGCTGAAAAGGATATTTATAGGCGCCGATATCCCAGGGTAGGCCGAAGACGGCCAACCCTGGGCTGTCTTATTTTTGCCCTTTCAGGGCTGAAGATATAATCACCGATCAGATTGATCCACTACACTAGCTTCTCGATCCTTTTTCTTCCCGCGCTACGCGCTTCCCTCTTCCAGCTCCGCGTCCCTGATGTAGTCCCAGGGCAGGAGTCTTCCGGTGTAGCCCGGCCTTTTAACCAGGCGGCGGGCCTGGCCCTGGCAGGTGGTGACGCAGAGGCCGCAGCCCATGCATTCCTTTTCGTTCAGCACGGCCCTGCCCTGCTCGTCGCGGTTGGCCTTGAAGTGGCAGCGGGCGATGCAGGCGCCGCACTTCTCGATGCCCACGCATTTATTCGCGTCATGCTGGACCATGAACGGCCCGGGGTAGAGGGCGGCCTTGACGGCGTTGTAGAAGCGGGTGGGCGCGCAGATTTTGTTGTCGCAGTTGCAGATGACGAACATCCACTGGCGGGACTGCATGCAGAACTCGGCGACGGGGGTGAGTCCTTTTTTATGGAATTCGCGGAGCATGGCGGCGGCCTCGTCGGCGCAGATGAACTTGTACTCGCCGGGAAAGAGGCGCTGGTAGATTTCGGCGCCGTACCAGATGGTCATGTCCTTGCAGACGGGCTCGGAGAACCGGTTGAGCACGCGCTGGCACACGCAGGGCCCGACCGCGATATGGGCCTCGCCGCCGGAGTGCTTCTCGATGTCGCGCATGATACGGATGGCCGCGCCGGTCGGGATGACCACGCCGTGGGGCACCAGGGCGTTGGTATGGCCCACCAGCCATAACAGGAAGCGGCCCAGTCGGTTGGTCGTGAAGAACGGGCTCTCCACCATGAAGTCCGCCGCCTTGATGACCAGCGGCTCGAACACGGCGTAGATCCAGTGGAGTGAGTAGTGGGCGCGGCCGACGCCGCTCACCTCGCCGTACTTCGAAAAGAGGTGGCCGAGGACGCAAAGGAGGAAAAGAGGCAGCGCGCTCATTGGCGCCCGGCCTTGCGCTGGAGCTTTTTCATGGTGATGAACTCCCGGACCACGCGGGTCAGGCCCATGTGGTTCTCGATGGGGGCGAGCTTGTGGCCGCCAAGCATCCTCCTGGCGCGCCACAGGTTATGGCCCATATAGGCCTTGATCACGTCGCCGAGCATCACGTCCACGTCCATCGGCCCCAGGATGCGGCGGAGCACCAGGCCCACCTCGAGCGGCCGCGGGCAGCATCCGGCTACGAACTCGCCGCGGCGCCGGTGCGGCTCGGCGCAGTCGCCGAGGACCATGGTGATCTCGGGGTCGAGATCATCGGGGATTGAGCGAATAGGCTTGCCCACGATCAGGTTCATGGGCTGGATGCCGTCGGGCCCGTAGAAATCCACGTATGCGTCCACCGCTCCCCGTACCAGTCCGGCGCATCCCCAGGGGCAGAAATACTCGGTCCCCTGGAACACGCGGAGCTTCGGGCTGAGCTCCAGGAGCGAGAGCCGCGGCCGGCGGAAGGCGCGGCGGCGCTCGAGCAGCTCGCGGCCGGTGATGTCAATGTCATCGAGCGATCCCGGCCCGTAACCGGCCTCGATCAGGAGCTTCAGGTGCTCGACCTCCTCCGGCTCATAACCGGTAAGGTAACACGCCACCCGGTCCACCGCCACGGCGTTGCCGCCGCCGACCAGGAGGCCCAGCGGCACCGGCTCGGCCATGAGCGGGCCCTGCCCCTCTCCCGCCACGATGCAATCCGCGATCACCAGGTCCGGCGGGCGGACCCGGTACAGGTCCGCGAGCTTCTGGTGCAGCCGGTAATCGTGATACAGGAGCCGCGCGCGCTGGCGCAGCAGCCCCAGGTTGTTCTTGATGGTGAGCGTGACCTCCGCGAACATGTTGGTCTTGATTTTCGGCAGCGACACGTAAACGTCGGCGTCGAGCCAGATCTTAGGCACGGTGAAGCGGTCCTGGACCCAGGGCTTGTCCACCTTGACCTCGACCTCTTCCTCCTCGTCCAGGAACACCGGCTCGGCCAGGCCCTTCAAGAGCGGCAGCACGCCGGTGGAGTGGAACGACACCCGGCTCGGGCCCAGCACCGACGACTCGCCGACCATGAGCTTTTTGGCGCCGGCATCCTTGAGCGCCCGGAGCGTGCCGACGATCACTTCCGGCTGGGTGATGATGCCCTTGACGATCGGGTTCCGGGAAGGGTAAACAAAGGAGGGCTTCACGAACACGGTCTTGCCGCGCACATCAAGGCCGAGTTCCGCGATGATGGCGGAGGCTTTGGCGGCGATCTCATCGGCTCGATAGTCCTGCTGGTCCGCTAGAATTACCTTGGGCCGTGTCATGGCTGCCCCCTGTGCTACTGACATCGAGGATGCATAAGTTTTTTTATTTTTTTGCCGCAGATGAACGCAGATGAACGCAGATTAATCAATATATTCTATATTTATCTGCGTTAATCTGCGTTCATCTGCGGCTCATTAATTCTCCTGAAACTTTGATCGCGGCCGATGGCGCCTCGGGACAGGAGTGTCCCGGCCACCTTGGATCAGACCATCTTGTTGTCGCGCGCGTACTGGACGCCTCGCTTGAAGGCCTCGAGGGTCACTTCCATGCGGCCCTCGCCCACGTCCTTTTGCAGGGCCTTCAATACCTGCTCCTCGGTCATGACCCCGGTGATCTCGCGGTAGGCGCCGAGCATGACCACGTTGGCCATCCGCGGCTTTCCTAACTCCTTAGCCAGGTCGGTCGCCGGGATCTCGAAGAGCTGGTAGTCTCCGGGCGGGTCAACCTTCTTCACGATCGAGCTGTTGACGAACAGCCTGCCGCCCGGCTTGACCTCCTTCTTGAAGCGCCCGTACGATCCGGTCTCCATGGCCACGGCGTTCTCGGCGCGGGAGAGGATGGGCGCGGCGATCTCCTGGTCCGAGAAGATCACGGTGGCGAACGCCGGGCCGCCCCGCTGCGTGGCCATGTAAATGGGGAAGCGGGTCACGTAATTGTAGACCTCGGCCGCGGCCGCGGCCAGGACGTAAGCGACGGTCAGCACGCCCTGCCCTCCGGTGCCGCCCACCACCAACTCGTGCCTTTTCTTTTCGGTCATCTTGAGCTCCTCTGAGTTGTTGCTATTTTTTATTCAGCCGCAGATTAACGCAGATTAACGCAGATAATTGGAAAAATAATATTTTAATCTGCGTTCATCTGCGTTCATCTGCGGCTCCTTCATTTGCCCAGCCTCCCGACCAGCACCAGGTTTACACCGGCCGACCGGTGTTCTTGAACTCTCCGAGGGGGAATTCCTCGATCAGCTTTTCCACCAGCTTGAGACTGTCCTGGGCCTTGACATGATGGCCGGGAGGACAGGCGGAGAGGATCTCGACAAAGCTGTAGCCCATGTTCGCCTTCTGCTTCTCGATCGCGGTGACCAGGGCCTTTTTGGTGCGGTTGTAGTTCTTGTGGGTGTTCATGGCGCCGCGGAAGGAGTAGACCACGCTCTTGAAGTTGGTGAGCAGCTCGGCCATGTGGATGGGGAATCCCCAGGTCTCCACGTCCTTGCCTTGCGGGGTGGTGGGAGTGACCTGTCCGGCCAACGAGGTGGGCGCGGCCTGGCCGCCGGTGGTCCCGAAATTGGCGTTGTTCAGGAAGATGGTGGTGAGCTTCTCGAAGCGGTTGACGGCGGCGATGATCTCGCCCATGCCGATGGCGGAAAGGTCTCCGTCGCCCTGCATGGTAATGACCAGCTTGTCCTTGCCGAGCGCGCGCTTCAGGCCGGTGGCGACGGCGGGGGCGCGGCCGTGGAGGGCCACCAGTCCCTCCAGGTTCTTGATGTAGTGCGCGCTCACCATGCTGCAACCGATGCCGGTGACCAGCACGGTATCGCCCACCACGCCCGTCTCTTCGAGGGCCTCCGCCAGCGCGCGCACGATGCTGCCGTAATGGCAGCCCGGGCAGAAATGGGGCTGCATCATGGTGTTAAACAGCGTGGGGTTCCCGTATTTCAATTTTTTCGCGCTCATGACATTAGCCTCCTCATTTCCTCGAGCACCGGCTTGGGGTACAAGAGACCCATGCCGCCGGCCTGGTCGCGCTTGTCAATGCCCAGGAAGGAGATGGGCGCGCACCCGCACAGGGCCCACTCCACGTCGTAAAGCATCTGTCCCTGGTTGTCCTCCACCACCAGCACCTTTTTGGCGTTCTTCGCCGCGTCCCGCATGGCCTGCCTGGGGAAGGGGTAGAGGGTGATCGGGCGGAACAGCCCGGCCTTGATGCCCTCGGCCCGGGCCCCGTTGATGGCCTCCATGGCGATCCGCGCGGTCGAGCCCCAGGAAATCACCAGCAGCTCCGCGTCCTCGACGTGGCGCTGTTCGAAGCGCACCTCCCCGGCCTCGATCACGTCGGTCTTCTTCTTGATCATGGGGAAGTACGAGGTGTAGTTGAAGGGCATGAAGGAATCGAGCACGAGGCGGATGCCCTTTTTCTCGGCGGAGCCGCGGATGGCCCAGGTCTTTTTGGGGGTCTCGGGGAACTCGAAGGTCTTGAGCTCGATGAGCTCGGCGCTCTGGCCGATGATGGCGTCGGAAAGCACGACCACGAGGATGCGGTACTTGTCGGCGAGGTGGAATGCGAGCTGGGTGAGGTCGTGGCATTCCTGGACCGAGGCGGGGGCGAGCACGATGCTCTTCATGCCGCCGTGGCCGGCGCTCTTGACGGCGAAGTTGTAATCGGTCTGGGCGGTGGCGATGGAGCCCGAGCCCGGCCCTCCCCTTTGCACGTTCACGACCACGGCGGGGAGCTGCATGGCGTGGATGCCGGAGATTCCTTCCTGCATCAGGGAGAACCCGGGGCTGGAGGTGGTGGTGATGCCGCGGAGTCCGGCGGCCACGTAGCCGAGCAGCATGTTGATGGACGAGATCTCCGACTCGGTCTGGACGAAGATGCCTCCGACCTTGGGCAGCTCCGCGGCGAAGAAGGCCGGGATCTCGTTCTGCGGCGTGATCGGATACCCGCAGAAGAACCGGCAGCCCGCCGCGATGGCCCCGTGGCCGATGGCGTCGTTGCCGGTGCATAAAATCTTTTGCGCACTCATATCAAATACCTCCCTCGAACGGATTCACGGAATAAAACAAGAAAAATAAACAGGGATAAACAGGATTTACAGGATAATTATTGTATTTTTTTCATCCTGTTCATCCTGTATATCCCTGTTAATACTTTCTTCACCCCGCCTCCTCCAGAATCTCGTACACCGCCACCGCGAAGTCCGGGCAGAGCTTGACGCAGGCGCCGCAGCCGGAGCACTCGGCGCCCTCTTTCATCACCGGATAAAAATAGCCGGCCTGGTTGTAGTTCTCCTGCACCGCCAGGCACTCGTTCGGACACGCCGACACGCAGATCGCGCACCCCTTGCACCGCTTGTCGTCAATTACGACCTCGTATACCGCCATCAGTCCCTCCTTACGGGGAGTAGCCAGTAGCACGTAGCCAGGGACCAGGGAAGAAGACGTCTTTCCCTGGCTACGGGCTACTGGCTACTTGCTACTCACAATTTGACGTTGCCTCCCACGATGTCCGCATATGTATCTTCATCGAGCAGCTTGTAGCTCTGCTGGCGCCGGTCCCAGAAATAGATGGGGTCCTTGATCTTGGCCGGGTCGAAGCCTTCGCTGCGCAGCCCGAACTTCTGGTGCTTGAGCGTGACGGTCATGGGCAGCTCCGGGCAGAGGCGGACGAAGAGCGGCCGGGCGTAGTGGGGCAGGTTCTCGACCACATACTTGGACACGCATTCGCAGTCCCATTCGCCGTCCACCACCACCGCGGCCATGCCGGCGGCGCCTTCCTGCCCCGGCACCTTGACCCCGTACACGTTCACGTCGCCGACCGCGGGGCAGCCGTCGAGCACGATCTCGACCTCCTTGGTCGCCACGTTCTCGCCCTTCCAGCGGAAGGTGTCGCCGGAGCGGTCCACGAAAGAGACCCAGCGGTCGTCGTGGACCTTGACCACGTCGCCGGTGACGAAGAACTCGTCCCAGGAGCTGAACACGCCCTTGATGAGCTTTGACCTGGTGGCCTCGTCGTCCACGTACCCGTCGAAGCCCAGGACGTTGAAGATGGAGTTGATGCGGCCGATGAGCATGCCCTCCTCGCCCGGCTCGCAGTTGATGCACCGGCCCTTTTCATTGTGCACGATGGTCTCGCTGTCCTTGTCCCATTTCACCACGTAGGCCTGCAGCGGCATGAGCCGGCCGAGCATGCCCGGCTTGCCCTCCACGTTCATGATGCCCACGCTGGTCTCGGTGGCGCCGTAGAACTCAAACACCTGCTCGATGCCGAAGCGCTGCTGGAAGGTCTCCCAGACGTTCCCGCGCAGTCCCACCGTGATCACGCGGCGGATGCCGTGGTCCCTCTCGTGAGGGCTGGGCGGCTGGGCCAACAGATAGCGCGGCATCTCGCCGATGAAGGTCGCGCCGGTGGCGTGAAATTTCTTGGCCTCGGTGAAAAACTCGGAGGCCGAGAAGCGGCGCCGGATGCCGATGGCCGCGCCGGTGGCCAGGGCCGAGCCCCAGCCCACGAACATCCCGATCGAATGGTAGAGCGGCAACGGCACGTAAATGCAGTCCTCGCTCGCGAACCGCGCCAGCGCGTAGCCCAGGGCATAGCCGGAGAAGAACACGCGGCGGTTGGACACCCTGGCGGCCTTGGGCAGGCCGGTGGTCCCGGAGGTGTAGATGTTGAGCACGTGGTCGTCGAACTTGGGCTTCTTGACTTTGGCCGGCGCCGCGTCCGACGCCGCCGCGATGGGCCGGCTCAGGTCGCGCTCCTCATAGCCCGGCGGGGCCTGGCCGTCCCAGACCCAGACCGCTTCCTTGCCCACCGGCGCCTCCGCGATCACGTCCTCCAGTGCCTGGACCAGCTCCTCGCTCGCCACGATCCAGCGCGGGTTGCAGATGATCAGGGCGTGGGCGAGCGGCTTCTGGCGCAGGTGGGTGTTGATGAGCGACGCCACCATTCCGATCTTGTTCAGTCCCGCGAGCAGGCCCAGGTACTCGGGGCAGTTCTCCATGAACACCGCGACCACGTCGCCGTCCTTGCCGCCCTGCGAGAGAAAATGGTTGGCCACCTTGTTGGTGAGGGCGTTCAATTCACGCCAGGTCATGATGCCGTCCTGGAAGTACACGGCGGGCCGCTCCGGAATGAGCCGCGCCCATTTCTCGACCAGGCGGTAAGAGCAGCACTCTCCCTTGAGCAGGCGGTACAGCGCTACGTTCAGCCTGACCGCGACCTTGGCCTCCGCCTTGTTAATGATCATGCGCGCCCCTTCACTTTTTCTCCGCGAGCCACTCGCGCCGTTTGGCCAGCTCCTCGACCACCTCGATAAACGCGTCAATGCGCGACATGGTCTGGGCCTCGTTGAAGCTCGACGGGTCCACCATGTCGCTCTCCAATAGGAGCGACGGGACCCCGAGCTCCTCCATCAGTGTGTTCTGGATCTCCATCTGGTTGATGTAGAGCGCGCGGCAGGTCGGGGTGTAAGAGAGGACGGCGCCGTCACAGTTGTAGTCCACCGTGGCCTTGATCACGGAGGCCACCATCCCGTTCATGCCCCAGCGCGCGGGCTCGCGGCGCGGGTTGCCCGTGGTCTCGGCCGCGCAGCCGTAGGCCGTGTCAATCACCACCACGCCTCCGCGCTCCTCGAAGTAATTGATCAGTCCCATGTTGTACCAGAAGGGAATGCCGCTCCAGACCAGCCGGAAGCGCTCTTCGGGCACGATCCCGATTTTCCGGTCCATGCGCTCCTTGACCTCGGTGCGGAGCCGGGTGTAAAAGTCGTCGGCGAGCGGCGTGCCCGGCATGTACATTCCCGGGAACATGGCGGCAAAGGCGTCGGCCGAGCCCATCGGGGTGGGGATGGCCTTTCTGTACTCGTTGATCTCGCGCCGGATCTTGGACACGCGGCCGGAGGCCTTGCTGATCTCGGCGAGCCGCTTGTAGTCCATGGGCTTGCCGCAGACTTTTTCCAGGAACTTGATCATGCCGGCGTAATTCTGGCCCACGAAGACCGTGGTGTGCGGCGCGTCCTTCCTGCCGATCTGGATGCCGGCGGACTCCATGTCTCCGCCGGAGATGGTGGCGCCCATCCGTCCGGCCGGCGGCATCTCCGGGGCCTCCATGATATAGACCGGCACGTTCAGCAGCTCGCCCATCAGCTCCCACCACTTGACGCGAGTGTCGCACACGGCGGTGGTGACGATGAGCATGTCGGGCCGGGCCATGCCCCCGAGCGGCGCGTCCTCCGGCAGGCCCTCCAAAATGAACCCGATGCTGATGCGCGCGTAGCCGCACATCTCGCGGGTGAGCCCGAAGGCCTCCGCGCGTGACAGGAAGCGCTCGGGGTTGCCGCGCGTCGCCACCACCGTGCCGTACTGCTCCGGATAGTAGGCGAGCACGTCCATGGCCTGGAGCGGCTGCTTGGGCACGGCCACCCCGCACCACGCGATCTTCTGACCCGGCGCCCGCCCCTTGGCCGACCGCTCGGTGTAGTAGTCCTTGACGATCTGCGAGATCTCCTGCGTGGTCTTCAGGTGCTTCTTGCCCCGCATCCGGTTCGCTTGTTTTATTTCCTGGTCTTTGACTTCATCACTCATGGCACCAACATCTCCGTAAAGGCTTTGATGCGATTCACGATCGCCTCGTTGATCCCGACCGTCTGGTCGCCCTGGATGTAAAGCACGCGCAGCCCCGCCTCCTGCATCCGCTGGTTCAGGATCGGGTACTGGAACAGGTGCGCGTCGCAGCAGCGCAAGATATAAAAGATGATCCCGTCCGCTGAATAGTCGCGGGCGAGATTCTGGATGTGATTGAGCCTGGGCTGAAGCGAGTCCACGCTCCGCGGGCAGGGCAGCTTGTTGAGGTAGCGGCGGGTGAGGGCCTTGACCGGGTTCGGGGCCGGGTCGCCCACCTGGTCCCAGAAGTAGCGCGAGCCGGTGCACAGGTCGTCGGCCACCACCCAGGCGCCCGCGTCCTCGATGGCTCGCACCACCTGGAGGTCGTCAATCATGGAGGCCGAGACGATCACGCGCGGCCGGTCGTCGAGGGTTGACGGCTTGCCCTCCCGCTCGGCAAGCAGCGCCTCCACCCACTGGTTGTGCAGCTCGCGGGGCATAAGCTGCGCCGAGAGCGCCACGCTGAACGCCTCCACTCCGCTGATCGCCGGCGGCCTGCCCCTTCTCAGCTCATACACCCGCTTCAACAGCGCCCGGCTCTGGTCGTACACCGCGATGGCGTCGGCGATGGCCTCGTCCGTGATCGGAGATCCCCTGAACTCCTCGACGCATTTGCGGAGCCGCTTGACCTCGCCCTCCATCACCATGGGGGCGTCCTTGTCGAAGACCTTGTGCGGCACCCACAGGTAATGGACGAACGCCGGGTCCTTCATGCGGTAGGCCCACAGGTCGTACATCTTGGTGATAACGTCGCAGCCGTGCGCCGTGATCAGCGCGTCCAGGTAGCCGTACACGCCGGTCAGCGCCTGGTCGAAGCAACGCCTCGCGAACGAGCAGACGCTGGACTGCAAATACCTGTCCGCGGCGATCACGTTGCCCTGGCCGCCGGTCATGCGCACCGGCACCAAGCCGGCCGCGTACAGGATTTCCTCCGGCACGTAGTCGCAGAAGTAGCCCGCGATCCTGCGGCCGCTTTGCGCTTTGTACTTGGCGAGCCAGCCGTGCCGGTCCGCGAGCACTTCGTAAAACGGCGCCATCAAGTCGCTCATCGCCACGTCTCCAAGAGCTGTTCCCGGCCGGCGGTCTTGAACTCCGCCAGGAGTGATTCCATGTCCGCCGTGGTAAAGGGCCGGTAGGTATCGAATCCCCGCCGGTAGTAGTAGAGCGTGCCCTCCGGCACCCACTCCAGGTTATAATACTCATGTTTCAGCGGCCGTACCAGGATTTTCTGCGTGCGCGTGTACTCGAACTCCGGGACCACCCGCACGAACTCCGGCATCCATTTCTTGTCCATGTCGCCCTTCGAGCCCTGCTCCCGCAGGTAGCGGTGGAACTCGGCGGGGTCGAAATTCTTGCCCTCGCACAACTTCACCGCCGCCATCACCCACTCGTCCGACACCGGGCACGGCACGCCATAGGCCGCGGCCAGTTCCACCGCCGGAAAGCCCGCCACCGCCTGCGCCACGCTCTCCGCGGAAAAGTTCTCGCCGTCCTTCCTGATCCAGTCGTCGGTGCGGCCGTCAAAGTAGAGGTAGCGCTTGTGGTTGATGACGCGGATGTGGCCGAGGTCGCCCGAATGATACAAGCCGTCGCGGATCTTCTTCGAGTCCTCCTGCGGATTGTCGTGGTAGCCCTCGAACGCCGGCAGCGGGCCGCCCAGGCGCACGATCTCGCCCACCGCCTCCGCATAGTTCAGGAACCGGTCCTCCCCGTCGTACT
This sequence comes from bacterium, assembly GCA_035527835.1. Taxonomy (GTDB): domain Bacteria; phylum RBG-13-61-14; class RBG-13-61-14; order RBG-13-61-14; family DATKZS01; genus DATKZS01. Next base: position 18,425 of record DATKZS010000219.1, on the reverse strand, counting down.
CCGCGGCCGGGCACTCCTCGCCGCGCTCCGAATAAATCTTCACATTACCGTCCAGGATCTGGCCCACGCTGCCGCGCGGATCGCCGATGTGCCGGACCACGGCGATGGCCATTTCCGTGGTGCCATAGGCCTCCATCATGTCCGTGAGCCCGAAGTAGCGGATGAACTTGTCCTGGTCCACCGGCGACGCGCCGTTGCCGTAGGCCACCCGCAGCCGCTTCCTCGGGTCTAAAGCCACGTGCTTCACGATCTCGGCCTCGCTCCCGTACTGGCGCTCCAGGGCCAGGATCACGTAATGCACCGGCTGGCCCACGTAGTTCCAGTAGGTCACGCCGTAGCGCATCATGTCCGGCGCGAACCCGCTGGCGCTGAACTTGTCGCGCAGCACCACCGGCAGGTTGTAGTTGAACGCGGACATGACGGCGAGGAACATCGAGTTGGAATGGAAGAGCGGCATGCAGGCGTAGCCCACGTCGTCGGGCTTGAGCTGGAGCAGCATGCCCGAGGCCATGCCGATATTCATGAGCTTGCCGTGCGAGTTCTTGATGCCCTTGGGCAGCCCCGTGGTCCCGGAGGTGTAGATGATCATCAGCGTCGTGTTCATGGGAACGTCCACTTCAGGGCGGGTGAACGCCGCGTCGCCCATCTGCTCGGAGAGGCCCGCCAGCGTCTCCTCGATCCCCCGCACGTCCTCCGGCGGAGCGAAGTCAAGGCCGGTGCTCACTACGAAGGTCCGCTCCGGAGGCACGGTCGCCAGCTTGCCGCGAACGTCGTGGATGCGGTCGTAGTGCCGGTCGTCGCAGATCACGGCCTGCACTTTGGCCTGGTTCATGAGGTCGGCCAGCACCTGGCCCCTAAGCCCCGTGTTCACCCCGAACAGCGTGCCCGCGGTCAGCGCGCACCCGCCGAAGGCGTAGAGGAAAGAGGGATGGTTGTCCATGAACACGGCGACCCGCGCGTTCTCCCGCGCGCCCGCCTCCCGGTGCAGCCGCTGGAACAAGTGGGCGTAGAGGGAGGACCGCTTGTAAAAGTCCTGGTACGTGATCTTCTCGTCCTGAAAGCAAACAAAGTTCTTGCCCTTGATCTTCTCGTCCCGGGCCTTCATCTCCATCTGGTCGGCCACGGTGCGCTGGAATTTTTTCATCTCCGCCATCATTCCTCCATCACGAAAATTGGAGAAGCACTCCCGGCGCCAAGTCTCGTAAAAATATTACTCACGCAAAGGCGCAAAGTCCGCAAAGAAAGAAAAGCGTTCGTTAACTCCAGAATTTAATTTGATCTGATGATTCTTAAAACCCTTTGTGAACTTTGCGCCTTTGCGTGAAAATATTCTTCCCTCACTTTTTGGGCTTGCTCTCAATAGTTTTCACCAGGTAAAGCAGGACCCTGTTCACCGGCGTGGGCACGTTGTGCTGTTCCCCGAGCTTGACGATGGCGCCGTTGATGTAGTCCACCTCGGTCGGCCGGCCGGCCTCGAGGTCCTGCAACATGCTCGGCTTGGGCGGCGAGAAGGTCTGCACCTTGGCCGCCATCTTGGCGCCCATCATGATCATGTCCACGAAATTGGGCTGGTGCCAGACCTTGGCCCCCATGGCCTGGGACAGCGCGAACCACTCGTCCGCCAGGCCCTGGAACACCGGCTTGATGTGCTCGATGTTCGCCATCGTGATCACGTCCATGCCCGTCACCGCCGCCGTGCAGTTCAGCATCGCGTTCCACAGAATCTTGTTCCACACCACCTCGTGCCCGTCGTCGTGGACCTTGACCGGCACTTTGAGGTTCTTCATGATGGCCCCCAGCTCCTCGAGACGCGGCGTCTTCGGGCCTTGCATCATGCCCAGGTCCACGCCGCCCGCGCCCATGAAATAGGCGATGGAGTTGGGGCCCGTCACCGAAAAGTTGTGCGCTGTGGTAATGGCGGCGATCCGCTCCGGCCGGCCCACGGCCTCCTCGATCACCTTGAGGTTCCCGTAGCCGTTCTGGAAGCTGCCGACCAGCGTGTCATCCTTGATCAGCGCCTTCACGCCCTCGATCGCGGCCCTGGTCTGCGTGGCCTTGGTCGCGATGATCACCACGTCGCGCTCGCCCACCTCGGCCAGGCTCGCCGTGATCCTGGGCCGATAGTTCCTGGGCTTGCCGCCGGCCGCGCTCACGTCCAGGCCATGCTCGGCCACCAGCTTCACGTAGTCCTCGCGTACGTCGTAGAGCACAACGTCCACGCCCGCGTCGGAAAGGAGCGAGCCCACGAACCCGCCCAGAGCGCCCGCGCCCACGATCAGTATCTTCATGTCCCCTCCCCCCGTCTCCCGGCGAATCTCCCTTTAGCCATGCGCCGTTGCCGCATATCAAGTGTTATCTCGACTGCCTACTATAACAAATGTTATTTGCTTGTCAACAGAAAAAAAAGGGCGAGGCCTCAAATGATTGTCAATCCTTATTCTGCTCCCGGAGCCATTCACGAAGCGCCTTGACGTTGATTCGGCCCACGGCTTGCTCCAGGTCCCGCCGGTTCACCACTCTGAGGATTACCACGGTTTTTCGGTCCGGCCAGAAGATGGTGCGGAAATCGCCGGTCTTGATCTCCCAATATTCTTGGCCGCGCAGTTTTTTGACTTTGCCGGGCGGCCATGGCGGGTTCTCGAGAATTTCCAGGTCGTCCAGGATCTGGAGGGAGTTGCGCTTTTCCAGGGTTTGGAGGTCGCGCTGAGCGCGCGGAGAGTAAATGAGCCGGCGCTTATCCACGGCGGCGCTCGATCCGCTTCCTCATCTCGGCATGGCTGATGCCGCCCTTGCGCCCATATTCTTGGCGGGCATTCTCGATTTCCCGGAGCAGCGTCGGGTGGTGGGCAATGATGAAATCCTCGAGCAACTCCTCGTCCAGGTAGATGAGCGCCGCCGCCGGCTTGCCGTTGCGCGTCACCACCAGGTCCTCTCGGGAGAGCCGGTCGAGGAGCTGGGAGGTATTGTTACGCAGTTCCCGCATGGCGATGAATTTCATGGACTCCTCCTGTAGGCCATTTGACCTACATATTAGGTTACAAACTGGAGCGGGGATTGTCAAGAGGAGCGAAAGGACGATCCGGCGGCGCAGGGCGATGCCCCATCACCCCTGTCCTTTTCTCTCATCATACATATCCTGCGTATCCTGGTTAAATGTTATTTGCCTTGAAAATTGGGTTTCCGCTTCTGCATGAAGGCCATCACCGCCTCCATCAGGTCCGCGCCTTTCAGGATCATGACCGAGCGGGCCGCGGCATATTGGAGGCCGTCGCGGATGTTCTTGTCGCGGCAGTAGTTCATGACCTCCTTGGCGCCCTGCACCGCGAGCGGCGCCGTGGCCGCGATCTCCTCGGCCAGCGCGCGCGCCGCGGCCAAGCAGGCCTCCCGGTCCGGGTAAACGTCGTTCACCAGTCCGATGCGAAGCGCCCTCGTCGCGTCAATGTCCTTCCCGGTGTAAGCGAGCTCCCGCGCGTGCCCTTCGCCGATGATATGCCGAAGCCGGTTCAGGCTGCCCAGGTCCGCGATGATGGCGAGCTTCGCTTCCCGCAGCGAAAACCGCGCGTCCGCCGAAGCGAGCCGCAGGTCGCACGCCGCGATCAGGTCCAGGCCGCCGCCGATGCAGGCCCCGTGCACCGCCGCGATCACCGGCTTTTTGCACTCCTCCACCACGTTGAAGGCCTCCTGGATCTCCAGAATGGCGTGGAAGAGCGTGTCCGTCTCCATGGAGTCCTTCTGCTGCGCGAACATGCTCCCGGAGGCCTTGAGGTCGAGGCCGGCGCTGAAGTTCTTGCCGTTGCCCGCGACCACCGCCACCCGCGCCTCCCGGTCGCGGTGAATTTTCTCGAACGCGTCCCGGATCTCCGGCCAGAACTCGGGGTTCATCGCGTTCGACTTCTCCGGCCGGTTCAAGAACACCTCGGCCACGTGGCCCTTGAGCTCACAGGTAATGGTCTGATAGTTCCCGGTCATGATAATCCCTCCCCTTAGAGCCGACGCCGTTACCGGTAAAAGAAGCCCCGCGAGGTCGGCAATCCGTCGGTGGTCACGTTAAGTCTAAGGCGGCGCAGCCCGTTTTCATCTCCCTGGCCGATCACGTGGGTGGAGTGAAAATCCCGTCCGGCCAGGCACTCGAGTTTGCGCAGGCACACCTGGCTGGCGGGGCTGGTGGCCGCGCTGATGGAGAGCGCGATCAAGACTTCCTCGATGTTCAAGCTCTCCGACTTCCGGCCCAGGACGTCCTTCTTCAAGGTGGCGATGTTGTTGATGAGAGATTCCGGGAGCAGGTCAATCTCCCGGGGAATGCCCGCCAGCGTCTTGATGGCGTTGAGGACGGCCGCGGACTCGGCGCGCATCAGCGGCGAGTTCATGCCGGTGATGATCCGGCCGTCGGCAAGCTGCACCGCGGAGCCGCAGCAGACCCCGCGGTTGCCCTTGCCCGAGACCCGGGCCTGCTCCGCCGCCTCCCGCGCCGCCGGGACCGTGGGCCGGTCCGTGGGCTTGACCCCCACCTGCTGCATCAGCTTCTCCACAATGGCCACGGTCTCCCGCTTCTCGATCCCCTGCTTGAACTCCCATTCATAGCGGAAGTAGCGCCGAATGATCTCCTGTTTCGCCGCCTCCTGGACCCCGGCGTCGTCCACAATCCCTTCCCGGGCCATATTAACGCCCATGTCGGTGGGAGAGGCGTATCGGGCCATGGCCGAGTTCCGGTCGCTGATGCGGCTGATGATCTCCTTCATGATGCTGAAGTTCTCGAGGTCGCGGTTGTAATTGACGGCCGTGACGTTGTACTGGGCCAGGTGGAAGGGATCAATCATGTTGGAGTCCTGGAGGTCAGCGGTGGCGGCTTCGTAGGCCACGTTGATCGGGTGCTGGAGGGGAAGGTTCCAGATCGGGAAGGTCTCGAACTTGGCGAACCCCGCGCGCTGCCCCTGGAGGTGATGGTGAAATACCTGGGACAGACAGGTGGACATCTTGCCGCTGCCCGGACCGGCCCCGGTCACGATGACCAGCGGCTTGGTCGTCTCGATGAAGGGGTTGCGGCCGTAGCCTTCCGGACCCACGATCTTTTCAACGTCGGCCGGATACCCCTGAATCTCCGGCTGAGTATATACCTTGATCCCGCGGATCCGGAGAAAATTGATGAAACGGTCCGCCGTCTTCTCGCCATGATACCGGTTAACGATCACCGCGGAAACACCAAAACCGAAATCCTCCAGGTCGTCGAAAGTCTTGAGAGTGGCCATGTCATAAGTCAGGCCGAAGTCGCCCCGGATGCGTCCCTTCTCGATGTCTCCCGCGCAAATGCAGTAGATGATCTCCAGCATGTCGCTCAGGCGATGGAGCAACTTGATTTTCACGTCCGGGTCATAGCCGGGCAGGACCCGGGCCGCGTGCATGTCGTGCAGCATCTTGCCGCCGAATTCCAGGTAGAGCTTGCCCTGGAACAGGTCCACCCTTCTCTTGATGGCCTCGGTCTGGGCCTCCAGATAACGCTCATTGTCAAAGCTCGGCATCAATACTCCTCTCTCCGCCCGGCATCAGCCCGCGAAACCAGAAAACGCGCGCCGGCGTGAACAGGGCGGGTCCATAATCGCCGGCCGGCCGCTCCGGGTTCAAGGGCCGCCGCGGCCGATCGCGGGATCGCGGCGCGCTCCCTCGCAAAGCCGGCACCGGGCAAAAACTATATCCTAAATACCCGCGCCTGACAATCCTGGAACAATTTCTCGCCAATAAAGCTGAAATCTTTGAAACGCCGCCGCACCTATGCTAACTTTTTACTCCGATCTCGCGCCCGAAGGGGGCGGCAAGGACGGCAATGAGCCGGTGTCCGGTCGGCCTTCCGGACCAGGTTCATTCCCGGCCCTCCACGGAAATATTTAGGAGGACAGAGATGGCAAAGGACAGAGCCCGGGTGCTGGTCATCGTCGGCAGCAAGTCGGACCTGGAAATCATGAACCAGTGCGCCGGCGTGCTCGAGGATTTCGGCGTGCCTTATGAGCTGACGGTGGCCTCGGCCCACCGGTCGCCGCAGCGGGCGCGGAGGCTCGCGGAGGGCGCGGCCGCGGCCGGGATCAAGGTGATCATCGCCGCCGCCGGCATGGCCGCGCACCTGGCCGGCGTGGTCGCGGCGCACACTCACCTTCCCGTGATCGGCGTGCCGCTCCAGGCGGGCGACCTGGCCGGGCTCGACGCGCTGCTGTCCACCGTGCAGATGCCGCCGGGCGTACCGGTCGCGGCCATGGCGGTGGGGAGCGCGGGAGCGGCCAATGCGGCGCACCTCGCCGTGCGCATCCTGGCCCTTTCCGACGCGGCCCTGGCCCGCCGGGTGAAGTCGCACCGCCGGAAGATGGTTCGCGACGTGGAGGCCGCGGCCAGGACGCTCACTAAAAAGTAACGCTGGTATAAAACATGAACACTGTTTCCGACTGCTCGCTTTGCCTGCTCAAGCTCGCCCATACCTCGGCGGGCGCCGTCTCCGCTCCGGAGCCGCTCCGGCTCAAGGCGGTGCGGGCCGCGCTCGGCGTGCTCGCCTCGGACGACTTCTCGCGCATCCCGCCGGCCATCGCCCGCGACGTGATGGCCAGGGTGAACCAGGCGCTGGCCACCGCCGACCCGTTCGCCGCTATCAAGGCCGAGCACGACGACAAGGCCGCGCGGCTGGTTGATGAGTGGGCGCCCGGTTATCTCGCACTGGCCGCCGACGCCGACGACCGCCTGGCCCGCGCCGTGCGCGCCGCGCTGATCGGCAACATCATGGACCTGGCCACCGTCCCCGACCAGGCCGACCCCAAAAACGTCATCAAGCACCTGGACACGCCCTTTGCCGTGCGCCACGGGGAAGAGTTCAAGCAGGCCCTCGAACGCGCCCAGGACGTGCTCTACCTGTGCGACAACGCCGGCGAGATCGCCTTTGACCGCGTCCTCATCCAGGAGCTCCTCGAGCGCGGCAAGCGCGTGACCGCTTCCGTCAAGGCCGGGCCCGCGCTCAACGACGCCACCATGGAGGACGCGCTCCGGGTCGGGCTCGACAGGCTCACCGGCCCCTCCGGTCCGCTGCGCATCATCACTACGGGCCAGGCCAACATGGGGGTGGACCGGGAAAGCGCATCCGCGAAGTGGCGCGAGGAGTTTGCCGGCGCGGGCATGGTGATAGCGAAAGGCCAGGCCAACCTGGAAAGCCTGCACGACTGCGGACGCGAGGTCTTCTTCATCACGCTCATCAAGTGCTCGCATGTTTCCAGGTTTTTCGGTGTGAAGAAGGGCCTGGCCATGCTCTATCGCGGCGGGGTGGAAAGTGGATTGGATCGTCCCGGACGCTGAGCATCCGGGGCCCGCGGCCGAGAAGGCGGCGAGCTTGCTCGCGAGGGGTGGAGTCATCATTTTCCCGGCAGAGCGGCTTTACGGCATTGGAGCGGACGCCACGAACGAGGAAGCGGTGAGGCGGGTCTTTAAGCTGAAAGGCCGAAGCCAGGCCATGCCGCTTCCGGTAATAGTAGAGGATCTGCGGGCCGCGGAGCAGTGGGTGGAAATACCTGGTCCGGCCCGAGAGCTCATAAAAAAATTCTGGCCCGGGCCGCTGACCCTGGTGCTGCCGATGAAGGGGCGCGCGCCGCGGCCGCTGTTTATGGGTCTTGGCTCGCTCGGCATCCGGGTGCCGGGGAACCGGCTGGCGCGCGAGATCGCTCAAAAGCTCGGAGCGCCGTTCACGGCCACCAGCGCCAACCCAAGCGGCGCGAGTCCCGGCCGCACCGCTGAAGAGGCGCTGGCCGGGCTTGCCGGCGAGGTGGACCTGGTCCTGGACGCGGGCGAGCTGCCCGGGCCGCCCGGGTCCACCGTCATCAAATTCGGGACCGATGGACTGAAAATTTTGCGCCCCGGCATCTTAAGCCGCGAGGCGCTGGAACAGGAAATTCAAAAGGAAAAAAAATCATGAGCATCATCATTCCGTTCAAGGGGATCAGGTACGACCTGAGAAAAGGGGGAGAGCTCGCTGATCTGATCGCCCCTCCCTACGACATTATCAATGCCCGGAAAACCAAGGAGCTGCGCTCTCGCTCGCCCGATAACGTGGTCCGCCTGATCCTGCCGGAGGAAAAGGCCGGCGACGATGCCAGGAACAACAAGTACTCCCGCGCCGCCGCGCTCTGGGAACAGTGGCGGCGGGACGGGACCCTGGCGCTCGACCCCACGCCCCGCCTCTACCGCTACATGACGAGCTTCAGCCTGAAGACGACCGAGGGCATCGTCGCCCGCGACCGGCCCGGGTTCGTCGCGCTCATGCAGCTCCACGAGTACAGCGAGGGCAAGGTGCTCCCGCACGAGCGCACCCTGGCCGGTCCCAAGCAGGACCGCTTCCAGCTCATGGCGCACACCCGCGCGCACCTGAGCCAGGTGTTCATGCTCTATTCGGATCCGGCGGGCGCGGTGGACCGTGCGCTGGGGCTTAAGCCCCCGGCGGGTACACAGTCGTTGAGCGCGGAGGACGACGCCGGCGTGACCCATCTGATGTGGCCGGTGGAGGACCAAGAGGCGATCGCGGAGGCCGCGCGCGTCATCTCGGCCGGCCCGGTTTACATCGCGGACGGCCATCACCGCTACGAGACCGCCCTGGCATACCGCCGCCACGTGCGGCAGACCTCGCCCCTCTTCGCCGCGGGCACCGATCACGTCATGGCCTATTTCACGCCCGCCGAGCACCCGGGCCTCGTCATCTTCCCCTACCACCGCCTGCTCCACAACCTGCCCAAGCGACGCTTCAGCGGGCTCTTGAAAAAGCTGGAGAACTACTTCCAAATTGACCGCGCGCTGGTGAGCCCGCTTGACCCGGGCGCCGCCCGCCGCGAGTTCATCGCCAGCCTCCAGGAACGCGGCAGGGAACGCACCGTCTTCGGAATGGTGGACGGCATCAACGGCCACGCCTATTACCTCTCGGTGCAGCCCGACGCCCGCCTGGCCCGCGGCGCCAATACCCCGGCCGACTCCGCGCTCGCATCCCTCGACGTGGTCATCCTCGAAGACCTGATACTGATCGGAATGATGGACGTGAAGCCCAAGGACCTGCTCAACGAAAAATACGTGAGCTACGAGACCGATTACGACCGCACGCTCGACGCCGTGCAGAAAAAAGAGAACCAGATGGCTTTCCTCATGAACCCGACGCCGGTGGGGGACGTGATCAAGGTCGCGGACCTCGCCGGCATCATGCCCGAGAAATCCACCTACTTCTTCCCCAAGCTCGCCACCGGCCTGGTCATGAACTCGATGGACCCGTGAGCTGAATCCGCGTCATCATTTCCGGGCAGAAGAAAAGAAACAAGGATGTTAAGGATTCCAAGGATAAATCCGGAGACTTTTCTTATCCTGAATATCCTTAATATCCTTGTTTCTTCTTATAACGGGTTATGAAACCGGCTCTATTCCTGCGCCGCTGCTTTCAGCTCACAGATGACCGCACCGGCTTTTTCGTCCTCCAGCACCGGCCGGCACCACGGCCCATGCGTGAACTCGCGCACCCGCCGCTCCACCGCCGGATTGAACGGCAGGATCCCGTACTTTTTCGAGAGCCTCGCGATCTCCGGAACCGCGGCCAGCACGTGCGTTATCCCCGCCCGCCGGAGCGAGAGCGCCGCGGATTCATCGGAGCCGCGCCCCAGCAGATCGAGCAAAGGATTGCGGTCCAGAAACGACGGCGAGACGGCCTCCCGGTCCAGGTAAAACGAACGGGCCTCCCCCACCAGCAGCACCACCGCGTCCGGCGGGAGCTTGTGGTTGGCCGCGAGCTGCAGCGGGACCGTGGCCGCCTCGAACGCGCTCTTCTCCACCCTATACTCCATGTATCTGGCCATGTCGCCGGAAACCCGCGGGAACCGGTACGCGTCGGAGAGGTTGGCGCTCGTCCGCAACAGGACCGCCGCGCACAGCACGGCCGCCGCCGCCAATGCCGCGGACCCCGCATACCGGGCCCACTTCCGTTCTCCGCCCGCCATGCGCCACGCGGCCAGCCCTCCCCCGGCCACCGCCGCCAGCGCCCCCAGGCCCGGATACGCGTACCGCGTGATCCGGATCATGCCGATGGACACCGCGAGTGCCGCGAGGCCGTAAACCCAAAGCAGACGCGGAGCGCGGAGCTCCCGCCGGAACAGGAGCGTGAGCGGAGCGCCCATCCAGATCAGCGGCCCGATGTAGCTCGCCTCTCCCCAGTCGGACAAAAGGGTCTGCCAGCGCGAAAACACCATGGTCCAGGGCGAGGCCAGGTTCGCGGCCAAAGCCGGGAGCGACCAGCTCACCTCATGCGCGTCGCGCTTGAGCGCGGCCCACACCGGCGCGGGCACCCCCGCGAACAGCCCGTCAACCGGCGCCGGCATCACCGGGTTGCCGCAAGACAGATAATTGCGCAGCATCCAGGGCAGGAGCGTGAGCAGGGCCAGCGCCAATCCCGCCGCCGCTCCCCGGACCCCGCGCGGAAATGTCCTCGCCGCCAGCCAGGCGACCAGAAGGCCCTGAAGCCCGAGCACCGTGATCCAGGCCGTATACTTGATACCCGCCGCGCCACCAGCCATGATTCCCCAGCAGACCAGCCACGCGCCGAACGCGCTGAATTCTTTTTTCCCGGCCGCCTCGGAAGCGCCGCAGAGGCAATAGAGGCCGCCTGCCGCCAGCAGGAGCACGAAGATGTCCGAGATGACGAGGAGCGCGGAAAGCGCGAACGTGACGCTGCCCAGCGCCGCCAGGAGCGCCCATGGACCGGCTTCCGGCCCGATGAAGCGCGCCGCCAGGCTCCGGACCATGAGCACGGAAAAAAACCATACCCCCGCCATCATCACCTGCGCCGCCATGCCGCCGCCCCCGGCGATGGCGATCCCGTGCAGCATCTCCATGTTCGAGGGGAAGTAGGAAAGCGTATGCCACGCCACCGGCTCCGTGTTCCCCGCGAAAAGATAATACCGGGGCAGCGAGAGGTGATAATAAAGCGCGTCGTAAAACAATGTCGGATTGAGAGCGGTGATAAAGACTATGGCACCGCAGAAAACCAGGCCCGCGATCTCGAGCGGGCCGAGCGGATATGGGGAACGTAGCCGGAGCCGGTCGAGCCGGTGTTCGCGAAAAAGATCAACGCACCCGAGAACCAGCATCGCCAGGACCAGCGCGACCAGGACCGAAGGCTTATACAGCCCGACCGATCCGAGCGCCACTCCCAAAAGTGCCAGCCCGACCAGGCCCACGCCCACGGACAACGCCACCACCGGCCCCTCCGGCAGCAACCTCGCCACCACCGACCGACCGCCCACCGCCGCCGCCGCCAATACCACCAGGCCCCAAAGTGCCCCGCCGTGCAGCAAAACTCCCGGCACTCCCGCCGCCGCCTCCCCGAACGCCCTCGCCCACAAGCCCCACGGCGTCGTCCACAAAACCGCGCCCCACAGCCAGTACGAAATCCCGCACAACCCCGCCAGCCAGGCCCCAACCGCCCAGCCCATGTACCTATCCATCCTCTCCCGCGCCATCATTTTTCATTCTATCCCGCGGGCATGGGCCGTTCAAACACCGGCACACAGAGAAAGAGTCAATCCCTCACATACCGCCGTTAAACAATCGAACAAGGGTCCGACTCCTCCGCCCGTTTGCGAATCGAGTGCGTAACATTTATCCTAGACGCGTGAGGAGTTGATGGAGGTGGAACCATGAATGACCCGATCGTGGCGGAGGTCCGCAAGCACCGCATGGAGCATACGCGAAAGTTCAACGGCGACCTGGCGGCAATCTGCGAAGACCTCAGGAAGGTCCAGCAAAACTCCGGACACAAGATCGTCCGCCTCCGCCCCGCCCTCCGAAAGAGCGGCCAGGGCTCGGAGCGGCGAGCGGCAAGGCAGGCTAGAGGAAAGTAGCATCCCGTCCCGCCAGACCATCCCCAATCAGTGGCCCAAGCCCACCAAGGTTAAACAAACAAGTAAGGGTCTGACTCCTATTCCAGACGGGACGATCTATTTCACCACCGATACGGGTTGGAGTCAGTGGTGTTTCTACCAACCCCACCTTACACTGCATAAGAGGGAAGCTGAATGCCGGGAAAAGTAACATTGCTGGATGACGAGACACTTCAGCTTGTCTTTTCCTATGACTTCCAATCGGTGCTATTCGTCCGTACTCTGCCGGGGCGGAAGTATTTCTCCACCAAGGAATTGAAGTACTGGACCTGTGATGCAACTCTCCTTAACTACAAGGAGATTAAAAAGCAAAGGCCGGATTGGGAAGTTGACGAGGGGGTGAAGCTGAAGTTCGAGAACCAGAGGCGTCCTCCACCCGAACAACCTAAACAACCATTGGTGATGGACGACAAGCTCTACCCATTCCAGCGTGAGGCAGTGGAATGGCTGGAAGCCCGCGATGGGAGAGGGCTAATCGCTCATGAGATGGGGCTGGGAAAGTCCGTGATTGCGGCGGCTTGGGTAAAGCACCGACTGGAACTCAGACCAGCACTCATAATCTGCCCCGCCTCACTCAAGATTAATTGGGAGAGGGAGATTAATCGGTGGGTTGGTGAGCGGGCAGTCCAGTTGTACGGGACCAATCCAAACCCGGATTGGATTGATCCACGGCGCATTCATATCGTCAACTATGACATTTTAAACGCATGGCTTGATGATCTATTGGAAGCTGATTTTAATGTAATCATCGGGGATGAGATACAGTATATTCGGAACCTCTCCGCAAAGCGTTCTAAAGCATTCGGGAAGCTGGCGCAGAATTACCCGCAACCCAGGCTGATTGCCTTGTCGGGGACTCCGATAGTAAACAAGCCAGTGGAGTTCTTCTCCATCCTGAACCTGCTTGACAAAACCACGTTCCCGAAGTTCATGCCGTTTGCTTTCCGGTATTGCAAGCCGGTCCACAATGGGTTCAGGTGGTCGTTCAATGGGGCAACGAATGTAGAGGAACTTCATGCCCTGATCTTCCCCCGACTTGGAATCAGGCGGTTGAAGAAAGATGTGCTCACTGAGTTACCACCGAAGCGCCGAGTGATTGTGCCGTTTGAGATTGACAACCTGAAAGAATACACCCAGGCGCAAGACCATATCATCCAGTTTCTAAGGGAAACGAGAGGTGATGATTTTGCAGACCGAGCGGCGAGGGCTCAGCAGTTAGCGAGAATGAATGCCTTAAAGACCCTCGCGGCCCAAGGCAAAATGAAGGCGGTGGTGGAGTGGATTGGTAACTTCCTGGAGTCGGGTGAAAAATTGGTGGTGTTCGCTCTGCACTACGCCATGATTGACAAGCTGATGAAGGAGTTCGGGGAAGTAGCGGTGAAGGTTGACGGGCGTGACAGTCAAAAAGCACGACAACAGGCTGTGGACGGGTTCCAGAGTTCGGAAGCAGCGAGGTTATTTGTAGGGAATATGGATGCGGCGGGAGTTGGGTTGACACTGACAGCGGCGAGCAACGTGGCATTTGTCGAGTTGGGCTGGTCGCCGGGGCAGCACGCCCAAGCAGAAGATAGATGTCATAGAATATCTCAATTAGCAACAAGTGTAACAGTTTATTACCTGATTTCAGAAGGCACAATCGAAGAAGACATTGCTTACATGATAGATCAAAAGCAACGAATGCTGGAACAAGTTCTTGAGGGGCGGGAAGTAGAGGAAGATACTTTATTAACAAGTTTAATCAAACGCCTGAAAGGAGAATGAAAATGAATAATGTTTTTATTGCTAAAGCAAAACAAGTAAGGGTCTGACCCCTACTCCGGCATGACAAAACCTCCTGTCTTGATCATGCCGAGAGTGTAACCCATGTGCCTGGTTCATTGTGTTACCTATGTACCTGGATCGGACCATCCTCTAGCCTGGGGTGTGAACCCCAGGAAAGATGCGCCAATAAACCATTGGAGCGCTGAAGGCGCGACATAAAGCCCGTCTATGCCGCTCCTTCAGAGCTCGATGATTCCTCCCCACCATTTCCTGGGGTTCACACCCCAGGCTGGAGAATGACGCCCCCTTGGGGCTGAAACAATTTGGATGGCCCACATAGCTAGCGATGTGGGTGGCATTCGGCCACGGGATGCCCATTCACCAAACGCTCTGTCAATGGACAATGACAATTGATCATGAGAGCTTGTCTCCCATCCATCCCGCGGCAAAGCCGCCCACATAGAAATCTATGTGAGCTATCCCGCTGATAAGTAAACTTTATAGTACAATATATAAAGTTATTCTTCATAATAGTCACATTCATCCCACTTATCATTTCTTCCTACAGGACAATCATCTGAAAACATACTTCCCTGTAATCCTTTTTTAAATAATGACTGATAAACTTCTAATTTTTTATCAATAGAATAAAGTTTCAAGAGGCATATGTCTTCTTTAAGAAGAACAGGTTCACTTTGACTAAGTACTGGTATTTCTAAAGTGCTCTTTCTAAAGAATTTACAAGGCATTTCAAAATCCCTCCTTGACATTAAATATTAAGCTGGTGACCGGCATCGGTACGCTTAATCAAATTGGTGACCGGCATCGGTCCACAATATTTTTTTCATGATGTTTTTTGCCGTTGTCCCCATTCAGCGTGCCATATTATAATTATTCCAGAAAGTTCTTCCAATTTCTTTTCGATTTCATGATTTGAACGTTGAATCTTCGATAACCGATGATCTACCATAAGCATCCATATAAAATAAATTACAATAGCAGCAAAAACAAAGATTGCCATTTTTCCCTCCCCTTGCAAAAGCTTTTAATAGATTGGTGCCAGGCACCGGTTATTGATGAATTCCAACATTAGGTACTACGCCCTTCAACCTCAGCCTGCGGAATTGGCGGAATTGGGGTCAGGTCTTAACATTTAACATTGTCCCGCTCATTCTTTACCCGCCACCATACTTTCCAGCACCATACGGCATATTGCCTGTCCTTTCCATGCCTTCCCGTAAGCCCTAATGCAGTATATCCCCTCCTGATTCAATGTCAAGGAAAAAGAGAAAAAAAAGAAACAAGTGAGGGTCTGACCCCTCCACTTAGAACTTTTTCGCGCCCCGGGCGTTCTAACAAAAAAAGGAGGGACCTGAAACCATGAAGAACCACATGCGGACCATTCTCGCGGCCCTGCTGCTGCTTGCCCTTTCCGCGGGCATCGGTATGGCCGGCCAGGACCAGGAGCAGAAGAAGCTCAACCAGGAATACCCGGTGATCTCGGCGCCGGTGAACGGCCCTGGCCAGGGCGCGGAACAGGTCATGGAGCCATCGGGCCGCGGCGACAAGCGGGGCTCGGTCACGCCCATCCCGCTCGATAATCTCAAAGCGGAAAAATTCAAGACCAAGGACGGGAAAAGCGGCTGGCGCGTCACCGTCCCCGGCAACCGCGCGCTGACCACGCCCGCCGTGGTGGACGGCATGGTCTTCGTGGGCGGCGGCTTCGGGAGCTACGAATTCTACGCGTTTGACGCGCAAACCGGCCGTCCGCGCTGGGCCATCCGGGTTTCCGACGACGGCCCGACCGCGGCGGTGGTGGACGACGGCGTAGTGGTCTTCAACACCGAGAGCTGCACCCTGTTCGTGGTGGACGCCCGGAGCGGAAAGATGTTGTGGAGCCGCTGGCTGGGCGACCCGCTGATGAGCCAGCCCGCCATCGCCCAGGGCAAGGTCCTCATGGCCTTCCCCGGCTCCCGGAGCCACGAGCTCATCGCGCTCGGCCTGAAGGACGGCGAGGAAAAGTGGAGGGCCGGCATCGCGGGCGACATCATCAGCGCGCCGGTGGTGTACAAGGACTCGGTTTACATCACCACCTTCGACGGCAACGTGTACCGCTTCCGGATGAAGAACGGCGACCTGGTCTGGAAAAAGGACTTCCGGGCCACCAGCGCGCCGTGGCTGTTTAAGGACCAGGTCTTCGTGAGCCAGCGCGAGCAGGGCGACGACTTGAAGCCCATGGAAGGCGTGCTGCGCATGGAGAACAAGAAGGGCGAGCCCAACCAGGCCGACGGCTCGTGGCGCAAAAAGTCAGCGCCCTACCTTGACGCCAAGGTCCAGGAGCGCTCCGCCTATAACACCGCGCAGAAGTCCGACGACGCCTCGGTGGGCTTTTCTTCCGGCCCGGCCAGCGCCAAGCTCGGCGCGGCCCAGGCCAACGTGGGACAGGGAACCGTGCGCGGCCTGTGGGAGTACCAGGGATCCCGGCCGTGCGTCTATGACGGCGTGCTCTACCTGACCCAGGGCGACCAGGTGGTCGCGCTCGACCCGGACTCCGGCAAGGAACGCTGGTCCCGAGACCTCTCCGGCGACCTCGAAAAAATCGGCGGCCACCTCGCGGCCCCGCCCTCCCCCGCGGGCGACAGCCTCTACCTCGCCACCGCCACCGGCAAAGTCATCGTGCTCGACCGCAAAAAGGGCAGGATCAAGGACACCATCGAGATCGGATCGCCCATGCGCTTCCAGCCCGCCCTCGCCAACGGCCGACTCTTCGTGGGAACCACCAACGGCGTCCTCGTCAGCATTGACCTCGATGACAACGACGCCGACGGATGGACCATGTGGGGAGGAGGGCCGGAGCATAACGGGAGCTGAGGAAAAGTAGATAGTAGCCAGCAGCAAGTAACCAGGGAGGGGCGGCTCATTCGCCGCCCCTTGCCATTGGTCCCCCGCCAATTGCAGAGTACAATTGGGCCATGGATACCGTGGTGCTGGCGGTATTTATTTTTGTCTATGCGGGCATGGTGCTGGGCGAAGTGCCGGGCCTCAAGCTCGACCGCACCGGCATCGCGCTGCTCGGCGCCATCCTCTGCCTGGCCCTCGGCAAGATCGGCCCGCAAAAGGCCTGGGAGGCGGTGGACGTGTCCACCATCGCGCTGCTGCTCGGGCTCATGGTGGTGTCCGCCCAGTTCCGGCTCGGCGGCTTTTACACCCACGTCACCCGCCGCATCGCCGCCGCGGACGCATCGCCTTCAGGGCTCCTCGCTCTCCTCATCGCCGCATCCGGCCTGCTCTCGGCGCTGCTCGCCAACGACGTGGTCTGCCTGGCCGTCGCGCCCATCCTGATCGAAGGATGCGCCCGCCGCCGCCTCGATCCCCTGCCCTTCCTGCTCGCGCTCGCCTGCGCTTCCAACGTGGGCAGCGCCGCCACCCTGATCGGCAACCCGCAGAACATGCTGATCGGGCAAACGCTTAACCTCTCCTTTGCCGGCTACCTGGCAGACGCGCTCGTTCCCTCGCTGCTCGGTCTCGCCATTGTCTGGGCCGCAATCGTGCTGCGCTTCCGGGGCCGATGGGAAAAAGAAACTCCGGTCCCCCAGGTCGCCGATACCGTGTTCAACCCGTGGCAGACCTTCAAGGGATTCGCCGTGCTCACCCTCCTCGTCATCGCTTTCCTCTTCGCGCCCTGGCCCCGCGAGGTCGTGGCCCTGGCCGCCGCCGCCATTCTCCTCACCTCCCGCCGCATGGCCACCCGCGACATGCTCGGCCTGGTGGACTGGCAGCTCCTCGTCCTCTTTATAGGCCTGTTCGTGGTCAACCGCGTGCTCGACGACTCCGGAATGCTGGCCCGGCTCATGAGCGGCCTCAAGGCCGCGGGCGTGGACGCGCAACAACCAGCGTGGCTTTTCATCATCACCGCCGTCCTCTCCAACCTCGTCTCCAACGTCCCCGCCACCATGCTGCTCCTGCCCTCCGCCGCTCACCCCCTCGCCGGGCCCATCCTCGCCCTCGCCAGCACGCTCGCCGGCAACCTGTTTATTGTCGGCAGCATCGCGAACATAATAGTGGTGGACCAGGCCAGGAAGCTCGGCGTGAAAATCTCGTGGGCGGACCACGCCAGGACCGGCGTGCCCGTAACTATTCTGACTCTGCTCGCGGCGGCGGGGTGGTTATGGTTGGTGAGGTAGCGTCAGAGCTTCATATTCATTTTACCATCGAGCGATCGGCAAAGTCTTGCTTTAGGAGCGGGATGGGATGAAGATTGGGTGGCCAGAGAAAGATGACCGGCAAGGGAGGATGTTAATGCGGAAGGGAGTAATGACGGCATTAGTGGGCGCGATTTTGCTGGCCGGGTGCGTGACCTCGAAGTCGTCGCAGAAGCTGGACAACCTGGTCCCGCTGATGATCAAGCCGGAGCCGGTGGCGAATTATGCGCGCGACGTGGTGTGGGCCGCGCCGGGCGGAGATAAGATTCTCCTGGACGTGAGCTGGCCCGCGGGCGAGGGTCCGTTCCCGGTGCTGGTGTGGCTCCACGGCGGCTCGTGGGAGTTCTTTTCCAAGGAGGCCAACGAGGGCCTCGGTTGCTACATCACCAACCGCGGCTACGTGGTGGTCAACGCGAATTACCGGATGGTCCCGGAGGTCACGATGAAGACGATCGTGGAGGACGCCATGGGCGCGGTGATCTGGGCCAAGGACCACGCGGCCGAGTATCACGGCGATCCGGCGCGGATGGCGGTG
>DATKZS010000218.1:0-8008 GCA_035527835.1 bacterium | reverse complement strand
GGGCCCGGCTTCCCGCACCGAGCCGGGCAGGTCGGCAGGAGTCAGCTCGTCTCCCTCGCAGGAGAGGACCGCGCGCTCGATGCTGTTCTCCAGCTCGCGGATGTTGCCGGGCCAGTTGTAGTAGGTCAGGGCCTCGACGATGGCCGCGGGCAGCTTGAGCAGCGGCCGATTGTACTTAACGCAGAACTTGTGAAAGAAATGCTCGGCCAGGATGCTGATGTCCTCTTTGCGCTCGCGGAGCGGGGGCAGGAAGATAGGGACCACGTAGAGTCGGTAGAACAAGTCCTCGCGGAAGGCCCCGGTCAGCACCATCTGTTTCAGGTTTTTGTTGGTGGCCGCGATCAGGCGGATGTCGGTTTGCTTGGGCTCGGTGCCGCCGACCGGGATGTACTTGCGCTCCTGGATCACGCGAAGCAGCTTGCCCTGCAGCTCGAAGGACAGATCGCCGATCTCGTCCAGGAACAGCGTGCCCCCGTTGGCGACCTCGAAGAAGCCGACCTTGGTTGACACCGCTCCCGTGAATGACCCTTTGGTGTGCCCGAACAGCTCGCTCTCCAGGAGCGTCGGAGTGAGCGCCAAGCAGTCCACCGTCACGAACTTGGCGTCCGAGCGGTGCGAGTTCTTGTGGATGGCCCGCGCCACCAGCTCTTTGCCCGTGCCTGACTCGCCGGTGATGAGCACGGTGGAATCGGTGGCCGCGATCTTGCTGATCAGCTTGAAAACCTCGATCATGCGCGGGCTCTGGCCGATGATGTTGTCGAAGATCATCTGCGCCGGCAGCTCGTGGTCCGACAGGAACGGGTAGAGCGACCGGCCCTTGCCTTCGAGCGCGTTCTTCACGGTGATCACCAGCTCGTTCGGCGAGAAGGGCTTGGACAGGTAATCGTACGCGCCCAGCTTGATGGCCTCGACCGCGGTGTTGATGGAGGAATAGCCGGTGATCATGATGACCTGGGCCCGGGTGAAGTGCTGCTTGATGTACTTCAACAGCTCCATGCCGCCCTTTTTCGGCATGATCAGGTCCACGATGATCACGTGGAAGTAACGCTTGCCGAGCTGCTCCAGCGCCTCGTCCACGCTGTGCGCGGTGGTGACCTTGTACCGGTGCGCGCCCAGCGCGCGCGCGCAGCTTTGCAGCACGACCTCCTCGTCGTCCACCACCAATATGTTGACGCCCTTCATGCCGCCGCCCTCCCGCCGGCCCCGGAATTGGCCGGCAGCGTTATGGTGAAACATGCGCCGCCGCCCTTCTTGCTCTCCACCTCCAGCTCGCCGCCGTGGTTCACGATGATGCCCATGCTGACGGACAGTCCGAGCCCGGTGCCCATTTCCTTGGTGGTGAAGAAGGGGTCGAAAATTTTTCGCATCGTGTCCTCGTCCATTCCCGGGCCGTTGTCGCGGAACATGATCACCACCGACTGGCCGTCCGGCCCCGGCTTGGCCCGCACGTAAAGGGTGCCGGCCCCGTTCATGGCTTCCTCCGCGTTCACGATCAGGTTCATGAAGACCTGCTGGACCTGGTCGCGGTCGAGCATGAGGCGGGGCAGGCCCGAGTCGAAGTCCTTGATAATCTCGATCTCGCGGAAGTCCTTGTGGTTCTCGACCAGCGCGATGGTCTTCTTCAGGATCTCCAGCACATCGTTCTCCCTCTTCTCCGGCTCGCTCTGCCGCGCGAAATCGAGCAGTCCCTTGATGATCTTCTTGCACCGCTCCGTCTCCCGGATCACCACGGCCACGTCGAGCTGCACCTGCTCCTTTTCCG
Organism: bacterium; assembly: GCA_035527835.1. Taxonomy (GTDB): domain Bacteria; phylum RBG-13-61-14; class RBG-13-61-14; order RBG-13-61-14; family DATKZS01; genus DATKZS01. The sequence continues at coordinate 6,246 of DATKZS010000218.1, read as the reverse complement.
GGCAGGCGTCCCGGATGAAATAGGAAAAGTTCATGATCCCGGTGAGCGGGCTGTTAAGCTCGTGCGCGACGCCGGCCGAGAGCTTGCCCAGCGACGCGAGCTTCTCCGAGCGCACCAGCAGGTTTTGCTGCCGGATCAGCTCCCGGTTCGCCTGCTCCAGCTCGCGCGACTTGTTCTCGATCTGGCCCTTGGCCAGGAGCAGCTCGTCCTGGCGGTGGCGCACGCTCCTGGTGATCGAGTTGGTCATGTAAACCGTCATCAGGATGGTGGTGCCAAAGGCCACGGCCCCCGCCAGGATGTAGGGCTCGTTGTTCCACAAATCCGCCGACGCAAACCCCCGGATGTGGTAGTGACTGATCACGCCCAGGTAGGAAAGCCCGAGCAGCAAAAACAGCAGGAACACCGTGGCCCCCGCGTGATACCAGATGTCCCGGCCCGAGAGCAGGATGCTGCCCATGATCATGTGGAAGATGAAAAAGAAAATGAACGGGTTCTCGATGCCCCCGCTCACGTGGATCAAAAGGACCAGGGCCAGGAGGTCGAGGCCGATCTGCAGGTTGGCCTCGATCCGCAGGGAGAGCGGTGTCCTCTTGAAGCGCGATTGGAAGAGGTGCAGAACGAAAAACCCGATGTTGTAAAGGAGCACCGCCGCCGCGATCGGACCGATGGCATGAAGATCAAGCTCCAGCCCGAAAACCCGTACCGAGAAAAATATCAGCGCCGCCAGACCCAACAGAAACAGCCATCGCAACTTGACAAACCAGTCAAGCCGCTCCAGCAACTCCTGTTCCCGAGGCGAAAACTCCTTCATCAATACTCCCCACCTTCCGGACGATCCGCGGCTCCGGACCACTCCAGCAGGATTTTAGTGCTATTTACGTGCCATGAACCCCGACTTTCGATGGCCGCGCTCCCTGAATCTCCCGGCCGGATACATCCCCGCGCCGGACCGGATCGCGCTAAAACATCCGCCAAGTCAGCCGGCCGGAATAAATTCATGATTTCAATTGATTGCAATGCGGTAGCGAGAAAACCACTGGGTCCCCCCGAAATTGCGCGGCATGGGCGCAACACGGCACGGATGCATTCTATCTCAGCCCGTGTATCGCCACCGGATACATCCGTCAAATTTTACATATCTTTAACGGCGGTGTCTTTGTCAACCGGACAAATATCTTTACAATTGATCTGATTGAAAGTCATGCAAAAGGACGGCATTGAAGGACGTTGCTGCTCGATGCCCCAAGGAATCGCCAATCCAGGGCCGCCTCCCACCGTGTTTAAGGATCCCAGTTCACCACTCGTATCGGCCGGCGATACATGGACATCGGCTCCTGATATTTCGGCCACTCTGCCGGCATCGTTGGAAAAGCTTTTTTATTTCATCATGTTATCCGGGCAACCGGGACGGGGCCGGTTTGTTTATTGTATCCGCTCCTGATACAAAACGATTGAAAACTCATCCCCCGGTTTACCGGCGGATACAGATTTCATGAAAAATCGTTATAAATATCAATTTGTTGCAGGCAGAGAGCTGCCACCGGCCCGTCCCTTGGCATCGAGATTGAATAGTAAGAGATCGGAAGCGAAAAAAAAGCGGCAAGTAAATGGAAGGAGGTACTCAGATGAGAAAGAATAAAAAAGCCGTCGGTTATGTGTGCGACATCCCGATCCCCGGGACTGACGAGGTTATCAGCAAGGAGGACCAGAGGCTCCGGATGCTGAAGTTCGCGCAAAAGGAAGGCCTGGACCTGGCGTGCATTTACGAGGACGAGAAGTTCACCGAAGACTTCATCGGCCGGCCGGGCTTCGCGAAGCTCCTGGCCTGCAAGGAAGAGTTCGACACCATCCTGGTCGAGCGGGTTTGGTCCTTGAGCCGGAAGAAAAAGGCACTCGATCCCTTCCTCAAAGAACTCGACCGCAAGGGCGTGCAACTGATGGCCAGCTCCTATCTCTGGGACTGCCTGAGCCAGCAACTGCGCCACCGCTATGCCGTCAAGCTCTCCGACCGGTGCCGCAAGGAAGCCCGGGCGCTGGCCGAAGCCAGGAATCTCAAAGTGGTCGCGTAATCTTCAACGCCGAAGTTATATGGAAAGGAGAAGGAAAATGAAAAGGATGAAAAAAGCGGTCGGTTATGTGTGCGAGATCCCTATCCCGGGCACAGACCAGGTGATCGGTAAGGAAGATCAGAGGGCGCGGCTCACCAAGTGGGCCGAGAAAGAGGGCGTCGAGTTGATCACGGTTTTCGAGGATGACGCCTACAACAAGGACGTCATGGCCCGGCCGGGCGTGCAGAAGCTTTTGAGCTGCCGGGAGAGACATAACCTGGTCCTCTGCGAGCGCATCTGGGCCTTTGCCCGCAAGAACAAGGACCTCGAGCCCTTGCTTGCCGAGCTGGACAAACAGGACGTGACCCTGGCCGCAAGTTCCTATATGTGGGACATGGTCAGCCAGCAGGTCCGCCATCGCTATGCCGTCAACCTGGCGGAACGGGCGAAAAAGGAAGCGGAGGCTCGGGTCGAAGCCGCGAGCCTGAAGGTTGTGGCCTAAGCGCAAGATGGGCCGGGTAGTACCCCAACCGCTCCCCGGTAGTTGAGGGGTGCGTATTATAGGAGGCGCAAAATGCAGTTACCCATCGAAATCCCGCATCGAGAGATGTACTGGCATATTGCCGCGCCCTTCAAGTATTTCATTTATCCGATCCTGGCCGTATCTCTGGGAGCTTTCGCCTACGGGGCGTATCGGAAATTCAATTTCTGGAGGCAAGGCCAGCCGGACCCCAAACGGTTCGGCCAGTACGTGGCGCGGGCCGGGAAGGTCTTCTGGGAAATCCCGTTCCAGACCCGGGTGCTTAAGGACCGCACCGGCGGCCTTCTGCACGTCCTGATCTTCTGGAGCTTCGCCCTGCTTACCCTCACGACCGCCATTGTCTTTTTGGATGTGGACTTCCAAATCCCGATCTACAACGGTTCGCTCTACCTCGTCGTGTCCTTGATGGCCGATCTCGCCGGCTTAGCACTCCTGATCGGGCTCGGGATCGCGAGCTTCCGGCGCTACGTGGTCAAGGCCGAGCGGCTGGACAACAAGTGGGACGACGCCTTCGTGTTGATCCTGCTCTTCGCGGCGACCCTCACCGGTTTTGTCCTGGAGGGCTTACGCATCGCCAATACCCCGGACCACTGGGCGGCCTGGGCCCCGGTCGGCTTGGTCTTTTCCAAGGTTATGGGCGGGATGAGCGAGGCCACCGTGATGCGGGTGTATCAGGGGCTGTGGTGGTTCCATGCCCTGGTCGCCTTCACCTTTATCGGCTCGATCCCGTACACCAAGTTCTTCCACATCATCACCCTGCCTCTCAACACCTTCTTCAGCTCGCTCGAGCCCAAGGGTTCTCTCGAGCGGCCCGACATCGAGGCCATGATGAACGACGAGGCGGCCATGGATAACTTCAACGTGGGCGTATCCGCGGCCAAGGACCTGACCTGGAAGATGCGGCTGGACTACGATTCCTGCCTGCGCTGCGGCCGCTGCCTCGAGGTCTGCCCCTCTTACATCAATAAGCATCCTCTCGCGCCCAAGACCTTCATCAACGACATGAAAGAGTTCGCCTGGTCCGAGTTCCAAAAGAGCGTCAAGAATGGAAAGGGCAAGCCGGCCGGTGAGGGCGAGGCGGCCCCCGAAGAGCCCGCGGCCATTGTCGGCAACGTCATCGAGAACGATGTGATCTGGGAATGCCGGACCTGCCGGGCCTGCATGGAAGTCTGCCCCGCCCACATCGAGCACGTCCCCCAGATCATGGAGCTCCGCCGGGGCGAGGTCATGATGCGCGGCCAGTGTCCCCCCGACGCCGCGGTGGCCCTGAAGACCCTCGAACGCGGCGGCAACCCCTTCGGGCCCCAGGAGGAGCGCTCAAAGTGGATCAAGGACATGAAGATCCCCGTGATCGGCGCCGGCGAGGAATGCGAGATGCTGATCTGGATCGGCTGCTGCACCACCTACGACCAGATTAAGCAGAAGGTCGCCTATAACGTCATCACCATCCTCCATGAGGCCGGCATATCCTCCGGCGTCATGGGCGACGAGGAATTTTGCTGCGGCGATCCCGCCCGCGTGCTCGGCGACGAGAACCTGTTCCAGGCCACCGCGAAAAGCCAAATCGAAAAAATCTCGAGCCGAAAATTCAAATACCTGGTCACCCAATGCCCGCACTGCTACAATGTGTTCAAAAACGAATACCCGCAATTCGGCGCCAAGTTCAAGGTCCTCCACCACACCGAGCTCATCCATCAGCTCATCAAGGACGGCCGGCTCGACCTCGAACTGCCCATCGAGCGCACCATCGCCTATCACGATCCCTGCTACCTGGGCCGCTATAATGACATCTACGATATGCCCCGCGAGATCTTGAAGAGCATCAAGGGCGTGAAGCTCGTCGAACTCAAGAACACCCGCGAGCGGAGCCAGTGCTGCGGCGGCGGCGGCGGCCATTACTGGATGGACATCCCCAACGGAGAGCGCATCAACGTTGCCCGGGTCAAGGAAGCGGTCCAGGGCAAAGCGGACATTGTGGCCGTGGGCTGCGTCTATTGCCTGCAGATGCTGAATGACTCGGTGAAACTCCTGGACCTTGATGAAAAAATGCAGGTCCTCGACATCTCCGAACTCGTCATCGAAGCCATGGGCGGCCTCCCCAAAGTCGTCTCAAAATCCGTCATCGAGGTCATGGCCGCCTAAGCACCTCGAACCGGGCGATAACCTGAATGAGGGTCTGGCCTTTTGGGCCAGACCCTCATTTCATAAAATAATCCGGTGCATGGACTACAAATTTATGTCCTTAAAACTGCATGAGTTGGCCAGGATCTTATTCATGAAATCCGTGCTAATGACCGGGATACCCCACATAGCTCCGCTATGTGGGCGGCTCCGCCGCAGGATGCTTGGTCCGGCGCTCCATAGCGAGCACCCGCTCCCATCCCGGATACCCCACATAGCTCCGCTATGTGGGCGGCTCCGCCGCAGGATGCCCCGTCGCCGGCTTCATATCTGGCGTCCGCCCACATCCCGGATACCCCACATAGCTCTGCTATGTGGGCGGCCCCCGGCCGCAGGATACCTTCCAGCATCTGTCATATCAGGCACCCGCTCCCATCCCGGATACCCCACATAGCTCCGCTATGTGGGCGGCTCCGCCGCAGGATGCCCGCCCAACAACCTGAGAGTACTTCCCCTTGCGCCTGCCATTTCCTCCAATATATAATCCTCTCATGACCAAGCGCACTATCACCGGCGGCGGCAACACTCACTTCGTCACCTTCGGCTGCGCCGGCCGCCGCCAATTGCTCAACACTCCCCGCTCCCGCCAGATCGTCATCTCCGTCCTCTCCGGCCTCTCCCGCCAGGGCCGCGTCAGTGTTTCCGGGTTCGTCATCATGCCTGACCACGTCCACGCCCTGCTCTGGTTCAAGCAAGGAGATTCCGTCCTGGCCGAGGTCATGAAGACCTGGAAACGCCTCTCCGCGCATTACCTCATCAAGTACTACGAGCAACATTCCCCGTCCGTTCTGCCGTACCTCCACATCACCCGGAACGGACGCGACATCGTCTCGGTCTGGACCCGCCGTTATTATGATTTTTCCGTGCGCTCCCATGAAAAGGCCCACGAGAAATTGGATTACATGCATTACAACCCGGTCAAGCAAGGCCTGGAGGCCTCACCCCAGGATTACATTTGGAGCAGTGCGCGCTGGTATTATCTGCATAAGAGCGTGGGAGTGAAAATCGAGCCGGGGTTCTAGCCCTGTTGCACGGATAGCCCACATAGCTCTGCTATATAGGCGGCCTCCGGGCCGCGGGATGGAATGTCGGCCATTATGGGGAGGCAATAGGAGTTTAACGTCGGGCAGCGGATGATCGATCGGTGGAAGAAATATCCCGCGCATCCTGCGGCGATGCCGCCCACAAAGCGAAGCTCCGCGGGCAAGATAGCTTTTTAGTCATGATCCTCTTTATCTGAATCAATAGTGAGAAACTTTGCAGATATTTTATCCAACAAATTGGATAATTCAGAGGCATCCTCTGAGATAAGAGAGTCTAAAAATGAACTCCAACTGCGAGGCTGTCCCATCCATAGTTGAAGGTTCTTAAAAAGGATGGCGGTTCCATCCAGCTGATTGTAAAATCAGCTAACCCAAAAATCTCTTTAAAGGAGGAACCGCCATGAAGAGAAGCTATCAGATTGTGAGGAAGAAT
>DATKZS010000217.1:0-17681 GCA_035527835.1 bacterium | reverse complement strand
TTGCTTGGCGCTCCCGTCGGCCGGTCCGCCAAGCCGGTTGGGGCCAACGCTCCGGAGCTGTTCTTTGCCGGGCCGCGAAGAAACATCATGATTTACTTGGCGGTCCTTGGCGCTCTTGGCGTCTTGGCGGTTTTCTTACGGTCTATTTTGGACAAGAGTGTTCTTCACTCTACTTTCCGAGAAGCTTTTCAACTTCCTCCCGGATGATTTTTTTGACCTCGCCCAGCTCTCCCTCCAGCTTGCAGCCGGCGGCGTTTTTGTGGCCGCCGCCGCCGTGGCGGTTGGCGAGCCCGGCCACGTCGAGGGCTCCTTTCGAGCGCAGGCTCACCTTCCAGACGTTCGGATCGGTCTCGCGGAAAAGGATGGCGACCTTTACTGATTCCACGTCGGTGATCATGTTGATGACGCCTTCGGCGGCCTCGGGCCCGGTGCCGGTCTGCTTGAACATGGCGGCGGTGACGGCGACGTCGCCGCGGGTGGAACCGGGGTTGAACTCGAGGGTGGCCATGGTGAGCGCGAGGAGGGCGAGGTGGGGGGCGGGCCGGGCGTGGTAATAATTGTCCGCGGCCGATTCGGGGCTGGCGCCCAGGGCGACCATGTCGGCGGCGGCGCGGAGCGCCCGGGGGGTGGTGTTGGAGAACTGGAACGATCCGGTGTCGGTGAGGATTGCGGTGTAGAGGCAGAGGGCGGCGTCCGGGGAGATGGGCGCGGCCATGGCCTGGGCCATGATGGCGATCATCTCGCCGGTGGAGCTGGCTTGCGGGTCCACCCAGTTGACCTGGCCGAAGCGGGAGTTGGTTTGATGGTGGTCAATGTTGAGCACGGGCCGTCCGTGCATGAATTTCTTGAACTCGGGGCCGGGGCGGTCGGCGTCGCCGGCGTCGAGCGCGATCACGGCCTCGGCCGCGGGCAGGGCGGAGGCGTCGCGGATGAGGCCGGTTGCGCCGGGGAGGAAGCGGAGCACGGCGGGCACGCCGTCGCCGTTGAAGGCATACGCCTGCTTGCCGATGGCGCGGAGGATGAGGGCGAGTCCGAGGGTTGCGCCGATGGCGTCGCCTTCCGGGTTGAGGTGGGCCGCCAGGGCAAAGGAGCGGTGGCGGCGGATGAATTCAATCGCCTGTTGCATCATCGTCGGTCGTGTCCTTCCGGTCTTTCGCGGCTTCCTGTTCATGGATTTCTCGGAGCAGGCGCTCGATGCGGTCGGCGTGGGCGATGTTTTTGTCGAGATGGAACTCGAGCTCGGGCATGTAGCGGAGGTCGAGGTTTTCGCCGATGGCACGCTTGAACACACCGCTGGCCCGAGCCAGGGCTTCGCCGGCGGCTTTGACCAGATCTTCGCCGCCGATCAGGCTGTAGTGGACGTGGGCGATGCGGAGGTCCTTGCTCACCTTGACATGAGTGCAAGTCACGCCGCGGAGCCGGCGATCGTCCAAGCGGACCAGGGTCCGGGAAATTTCTTCCAGGATGAGCGCGCTGACCCGTTCTGTGCGATTGGAAACCAATGTAAAAAAGTAGGTAGTAGATAGTAGGTAGTAGATAGGGATGAATGGCGTGCCAGTGGCGCATCCCCTATCTGCTATCTGCTATCTACTATCTACCTTGCCTCCTTTCGCGGCGCGGCCTACACGTTAATCAGCTCGATCTTGTGGTCCACCAGGTCGGCGGATCCGAGTCCCTCGACGAAGTTGATGACGTGGTCGAGGCGCTGGTTGATGCCGGCGCGGTCGGAGCCGACGGCGGCGATGCCGACCTCGGCGCGCTGCCACTTGTCCTGGCTGCCGACCTCGGCCACGGCGACCTCGAAGGTGCTCTTGACGCGGCTCAGGAGCTGGCGGATGCAGCTCCGCTTTTCCTTCAATGAACGGCAGTCATGGAACCGGAGGTCGAGATGGAGGACGCCGACAACCACGGAAATTCTCCTTAATAAAAACACGGTAGCTAGTAGCCAGTAGCAAGTAGCAAGGGTCAGAAGCGCCTGAAGCCATTCCCTGGCTACTGGCTACTTTCTTAAATGGGCGACTGCTCTGACACTTCGTAGGCCTCGATGACGTCGCCTTCCTCGACTTTGCTGAAGTTCTCGATGGAGATGCCGCATTCCAGTCCCTGGTTGACCTCGCGCACGTCCTCGGTGACGCGCTTCAAGGACTTGATGCGTCCGGTGAAGACGGTCTCTCCGGCGCGGATCACGCGGATGCTGGCGCCGCGGCGGACCAGGCCGTCGGTCACGTAGGATCCGGCGACGGCGCCGACCTTGGATACGCGGAAGACCTTGCGGACCTCGGCCTTGCCCAGGATCTTCTCCTCGAACACGGGCTTGAGCATTCCGATGAGTGACGCCTGGACGTCGTCGAGGAGGTTATAGATGATGTCGTAGGTTCGGATCTGTACGCCCTCTTGCTCGGCGATCTTGCGGGCGGTCCCCTCGACCTTGACCTGGAAGCCCATGATCACGGCGTTGCTGGCGGAGGCCAGGAGCACGTCGTTCTCGGTGATGTTGCCGACGCCGCCGTGGAGCACCTGCACCTTGATCTCGTCGCGGGACAGCTTCTCGGCGGCGGCGCGGATGGCCTCGGATGATCCCTGGGTGTCGGTCTTGAGGATGAGGTTGAGCTGCTGGATCTCTCCTTCGCGGAGGCGGGCCATGAGGTCTTCGAGGGAGACCTTGGCGGGGGCCTGGGTCTGGGCCTTCTCGCCCTTCAATTTAGCGAGGCGGTGCTCGGCGACGAGCTTGGCCTTGCGGTCGTCGTCCATGACGATGATCTGCACGCCGGGCTCGGGCACTTCGGAGAGTCCCATGATCTCGACGGGGACGCTGGGCCCGGCCTTGCTGACGGGGTTTCCGCGGTCGTCGAGCATGGCCCGGACCTTGCCGTAGAGGGTCCCGCAGAGGATCACGGAGCCGCGCCGGAGCGTCCCTTCCTGGACGATGATGGTGGCGACGGGGCCACGTCCCTTGTCGAGGCGGGACTCGATGACGAACCCCCTTGCGGGCCGGTCAGGGTCGGCCTTGAGTTCGAGGAGCTCGGCCTGGAGGATGATGGCTTCGAGGAGGTCGGGGACTCCCTGCCCGGTTTTGGCGGAGCACTCGATGGCGAGGGTCTCTCCTCCCCATCCTTCGACGGCGATTCCGATCTCGGCGAGTCGCTGCTTGACGACGTTGGGCTTGGCGGCGGGGAGGTCAACCTTGTTGATGGCGACGATGATTGGCACTTGGGCGGCCTTGGCGTGGTTGGCGGCCTCGACGGTCTGGGGCATGATGCCGTCGTCGGCGGCGACCACGAGGACGACGAGGTCCGTGACCTTGGCTCCGCGGGCGCGCATGGCGGTAAAGGCCTCGTGTCCGGGGGTATCAATGAAGGTGATACGTCCGGATCCGAGCTCGACCATGGAGGCGCCGATGTGCTGGGTGATGGCGCCGGCCTCCTGCTCGGTGACGCGGGTCTTGCGGATGGCGTCGAGGAGCGAGGTTTTGCCGTGGTCCACGTGTCCCATGACGGTGACCACGGGCGGCCGGGGCGTCAGCTTCTCGGGGGCGGAGGGGACGGAGGCGCCGATGATCTTGTCCTCGTCAAACACTTCCTGGACGATCTCGTAGTTGTAATTCCCGGCGATGATTCCGGCGGTGTCGGCGTCGAGGGTGCGGTCCTTAGCGGCGACGCCTTCCTTTTCGAGGGCCCTCAAGATTTCGTGCTCCTTGGTTTCCAACTGGCGGGCCAGTTCGGCCGCGGTGATGCTCTCACCCATCCTGATTATCCTTTTCGCCGCCTTGGGCGTGGTGATCACCGTTTTTTTCTGGACCTTTTTCTTGCCGGTGACCTTCTTGCGGGAGGGATGGTACATCTGCTCGACGTCGGCGATCTCCATGCCCTCGGTTCCGCGCTGCTGCTTGAATGCGATCTTGCGGCGGAGCTTCTTCTTGGGGACGGCCTCCTCGAAGCGGTCGGTCGCGGGGGCCTGCTCCTCGGCCTGTTTGCCTTTTTTCTTTTTCTTCTTTTTCCCGGCGTCCTCTCCGGCCTCCTCGGCTCCAGGGGCCGGGGCCTGCTGACCGGGGATGGGCAGCGGCTCGCCTTCGACGGCCCGGGCGGTGCGACGCAGACTCGGCTTGATATAGATCTTGCGCGGGCCTTTGGGGACTTTCTTTTCGACCCCGGGTTCCGGAGCCGGTTCCCCCGCGGGGGCGGCGGCCGCGGCGGCGGGTTCGGGGGCGGCCTCGGGTGCGGGGGCCTCGCCGGCGGGCCGAGCTTCGGCGGCGGCCGGGGCGGCCTCTTCTTCCGACTCTTTTCTCGCGGCGGCCTTTTTCGGCCTCGCGGCCTTTTTCTTGAGCTTGGCCGCTTTCTCTTCCTCTTCCACCTCCCATTCCTTGGGGATCTCGGCGAGCTCGGGCATGGGCTTGGCCACATGCTCCTCGTCCTCGCGGCGGACGCGCTTGGCCCCCTGTTTGAGCGAGCCCAGGTCCACCTTGGGCTGTTCCTTTTCTTCATCGGCCGCTTCCTTGGGGGCGGCCACGGTGCGGCGGCGGATCACGCCGCGGGCCACGCGCTTTTCCTCGACGCCTCCGGCGGAAGAAACGACGCTGGGTTCGGAGAGGCTGGCCCTGACCTTTTCCACGTCTTCATCCGCGAGCACGCTCATGTGGCTCTTCACCACGATCTTGAGCGCGCGCAGTTTGACCAGGATCTCCTTGTTGTCCAGGCCAAGCTCCTTGGCCAGCTCATATACCCTGATCTTCGCCATTATTCACCGTTTCCCTTCGTCAATCGCCATCCCGAACGCCGCGCGCTTATTGCCGCGCCCGGCGATGATTTATTACTTCCCGCCCCTGCCGCCGATTAATGTTTCACCCTTCCTTCTCGCCCTCCTGGGCCTCGGCGGGCTCGCCCTCGGGCGCCGCCTCTTGCGACCCCTGCTCCTGCCCGGCGGGCTCGCCCTCGGGCGCCGCCGCTTCCGGCCCCTGTTCCTGCCCGGCGGGCTCGCCCTCGTGCTTTTCCCCGCCCTCGCCTTCCACGGCCGGGGCGGCTTCCGGCTCCTTTTTCTTCAGGGACCGGCCGCGGACGTCCACCTCCCCCGCCAGGAGCTGGTCCTGGAAGAATTCGGATGCCGCCTCCATGATTTTCATGGTCTTGACCTTGCCGATGCCGGGGATGGCGCCGAGGACCTCGGGATCGGCGCGGGAGAGGTCATAGGCCGAGGTGAATCCTTCGAGGTAGAGCTTTTCGGCGAGGACGGGTCCGATTCCGGGGATTCGGCCCAGGGTCTCCTGTGCCTCCTTGGTGAGGTTTTGCATCTCGGTCTCGCCCTTGATGTCAATGTTCCATCCGGTGAGCTGGGAGGCCAAGCGGACGTTCTGTCCCTTCTTGCCGATGGCGAGGCTCAACTGGTCGTCGGAGACGATGACCAGGACCATGAGCTGGTTGTCGTCAAGGATCATGCGCGAGACATCGGCGGGGGCCAGGGCGTTGCACACGTTCTTGGCGATGTCGCGGGTCCAGGGGATGATGTCTATCTTTTCGCCGCGGAGCTCCTGGACCACGGCCTGGACGCGCGAGCCCTTCATGCCGACGCAGGCGCCGACCGGGTCCACGTCGGAGTCACGGGAGCTCACGGCGATCTTGGAGCGGACGCCGGGGTCGCGGGCGACGTCCTCGATGACGACGATGCCCTCGTTGACTTCGGGGACTTCCATCGCGAAGAGCTTCTTGACGAACTCCTGGCTTCTTCGGGAGAGCACGAGCTGGGGCCCCTTTGACTCCTGGTGCACCTGCATGATGTGGGCGCGGATGCGGTCTCCGACGCGGTAGTTTTCGCGGGGGACCTGCTCGGAGCGGGGGAGGATGGCCTCGGTGCGGCCGAGGTCTACGATCATGTTGCCCTTCTCGAAGCGGCGGACGGTGCCGGTGATGATCTCGCCGGCGCGGTCCTTGTACTCGTTGTAGATCATGAGGCGCTCGGCGTCGCGGACCTTCTGGATGATGACCTGCTTGGCGGTCTGGGCGGCGATGCGTCCGAAGTTCTCGGTGTCAATCTTGACGCCGAGGCTGTCGCCGACCTCGGCCTCGGGGTCCAGGGCGCGGCCCTGGTCCAGGGCCACCTGGGTGAACTCGTCGGCCACCGTCTCCACGACTTCCTTGAACTCGAAGAGCTCGATCTCGCCCAGGTCCTCGTTAAAGCGGGCCTCCAACTCGCGGTGCATTCCCAGCTTCTTCTTGGCCGCGGTGAGCAGGGCGCTCTCCAGGGCCTCGACCAGGACCTCACGGGAGATTCCCTTGTCCTTCATCACGGAATCTATGACGTGGAGAAGCTCGGTGCCCGGACGGTCGCCCTTTTTATCGTCGCCTTTTTTCTTCTTCTCTGCCTTCATCTGTCCATCCTCGACTCGGCGTTCTCATGATGGATCGGGAACCATCACTCATCCTCGAAACGGTATTCCAGATTGGCCCGGCTGATCTCGTCGTGCCGCAGCCGGAAGCTCAGCCCTTGGGCCTCGATCGTGATCCCGTCCTCGTCGGCCAGGGCGATCCGGCCCTTCACCTTTTTCCGGCCGTCCCGCGGCGCCTTGAGATGTACCGTCACGGTCTCGCCTTGATGCCGCCGGAAGTCCCGAAGCTTCCGAATCCTCCGGTCCAGGCCCGGACTCGATACCTCCAGGACGTGGCTCTCCTGCAACACGCCTTCCACGTCCAGCAACCGGCCCAGGGCCAGGTTGAAATCGCCGCACTCCCTGACCGAGACCCCGCCGGCCTCCCGGTTGGCCCGGTCGATGAACAGCCTGACCAGCAGCCGTCCGCCGGTCCGGCCAAGCTCCAAGTCAACCAGCTCCAGGCCCATCCGGGCCAGCACCGGCTCCGCAAGTTTCTCGATCGCATCCTCAAGCGTGCCCATCATCCTCCCCGGCCAACGCCTTTTGTCAACAAAAAAGTGGGCTCGCCGAACCCACTTTCTCACTGCATTCCGGGTAAAAGACAATCTAAATATACCATAATTCCCAAGGAAAGCAAGGAGAAAATTAAACATTTCTCCGATGGGACCAATTTAGGGGTTGCGATGATTATCCGGGCATGATATACTTGCTCGCACTTCATCGGCAGGGCGGTTTTCGGCGGCGGGGTCGAACTGATGCACGTCAGCTCCGGAATGGACCAATCGTGACAAGGAGAAGGTCGAGGGAACCATGAAGAAAAAAATTCTATTGGTGGATGATGTGCGGCTTTTCCTGAAGCTGGAGGAAACGTTTTTCAGGCGGACCGGCTGCGAGATTTTCACGGCCGAATCCGGGGCGCAAGCCCTTGAAATCGCCAGAAAATCTTGTCCGGACCTGATTTTGCTCGACTACATCATGCCCGACATGATGGGCGACGAGGTCTGCAAGCGGCTCAAGACCGATGAGGCGACCCGTCCCATCCCGGTGATGATCGTGTCCACCTCGGCGGACCAGGCCGACATCGAGAAATGCTTTGCCGCGGGGTGCCAGGATTACGTGACCAAGCCGATCAACGCCCAGGAGATGCTGGCCAAGGCCGCGAACATCCTGAACATCCCGAACCGGGTGCATTACCGGATTCCGCTGCGTTTCAAGGTGGCGGGCGAGGTCTCGGGCAAGAGCTTTTCCGGCTCGTCGCGCAACCTCTCGCGCGGGGGGATCATGGTGGAGTGCAAGGACAGGATCACGCCGCTATCCGAGGTCACGCTGGACCTTCCCATCCTGCCCGACAACGGGCTCCTCACCCTGGGCGGCCGCGTGGTGCGGACCGACCGCGACGAGGCCACGGAATCCTACTGCCTGGGCATCCAGTTCCACGCGCTCGCTCCCGGCCAGAAAGACGCGCTGGAAAATTTCATTTCCCAAAACGAGCCGCCCGCCCGGACGGCCTGATCTTTTCCTCCCGGGACCGGGCCTGACCCCGCCCTTTTTCCCGTTCTCATTCCGCTCTGGACATTTGCAGGCAAATGATATATAAATTGAATTGAAGCGTGCCGACGGATGAGCCAGAAGAAAGAAAAAATCCTGATCGCCGACGACATGGAGACCTTCCTCCGCCTGGAGAAGATGCTGCTGGAGCGCTCCGGCTATGAGATCGTCATGGCCAAGAGCGGGAGCGAGGCGATCAAGAAGATCCAGATCGAGAAGCCCGACCTCATCTTCCTGGACCTCCTGATGCCGGACATGAACGGCGACGTGGTCTGCCGCTTCGTCAAGACCAACAAGGGCTTGAAGCACCTGCCCGTGATCATGGTGACGACCAAGGGCGACCCCGAGTCGCGCGAGCGCTGCGCCCAGGCCGGCGCCGACGACTTCATCACCAAGCCGGTCACGCAGCGCGACCTGTTCGAGAAGATCTCCAAGTTCATCCGGGTGGAGAAGCGGACCTTCATCCGCACGCCGCTCCGGGTCACCGTCATCACCTCCGGCAAGTCGTTCACCTTCAAGGACTTCACCTACGACGTGTCGGAGGGCGGGATCTTCGTCGAGACCGACACGCCGCTGGCCCCGGGGACCGCGCTCGACGTGGAATTCACCCTGCCCGGCGATACCGCCGCGATCAGGGCCTCCGGCAAGATCATCCGCGCCATCGCCGCCGGCCAGACCGCGCCGGGAAGAAGGCCCGGCATGGGCATCCAATTCCTCAACCTCAAGGACGCCGACGTGGCCAGGATCAAGGAGTACGTGGCCAGATCCGACAAATAAAGAATAGGTTTGTGGTTTTTGGTTCGTGGTTTGTGGTTGAAACCACAAACCACAAACTACAAACCGAAAACTTGTTTCGGGGGTGAATCCCGCGGGCATGTATAACGTCCTTCGAGTGCTGAAAAAGGAATTGCTCCAGCTTCGGCGCGACAAAAGAATTTTTCCCATCCTTTTCTTCGCCCCGGTCTTGCAACTGTTTTTCCTGGGCTACGCCGCCACCCTCGACATCAAGCACATCCCGCTCCTGGTCTGGGACCAGGACCGCAGCGCCGAGTCGCGCTCTCTCGTGGCCCACGTCACCGGCACGCTCTATTTCGACCTGGTGGGCCAGGTCCAGAGTTACGGCGCGATCGAGGACCGGATGCAGCAGGGGAAGGCGGTGATCGCCCTGGTCATCCCGCCGGGCTTCGGACGCGACCTCGGGGCCGGACGCCGCGCCCGGATCCAGTCGCTCATTGACGGCTCCGACTCCAACCAGGCCCTCATCGCCTCGAACTACCTCTCCATCATCGCCTCGCAGCGCTCCGCCGCCATCTTGGTCCAGAACCTCGGCCGCAACGCGCTCACCAGCACCGCCGCTGGCGTCACCCTGCCCCCCGGCGTCGAGAGCATCGCCTCCCACCAGAAACTGATCGTCGGCCCGGAGCCGCGCGTCTGGTACAACCCCGAGCTGCGCTCCGTCAATTTCATGGTCCCCGGCGTCGTGGTCATGATCCTCCTCGTCGAAACCATGATGCTCACCGCGCTGGCCGTGGTCCGCGAGAAAGAGATGGGGACCATGGAGCAGGTGATCGTGACGCCGATCAAGCCGTGGCAGTTCATCCTGGGCAAGCTCGTGCCGTTCATCATCATCGGGTTTATCGAGGTCACCATCGTCCTCCTGGTCGCGGTGTTCTGGTTCAAGGTGCCGTTTCGGGGCTCCGTGCTCAGCCTCTACGGCTACACCGCGCTCTTCCTCCTCACCACGCTGGGCTTCGGCCTGTTCCTCTCCACCATCTCCAGTAACCAGCAGCAGGCCATGATGACCGCATTCTTCGTCATGTTCACCATGATCCAGCTCTCCGGGTTCATGTTCCCCATCGAGAACATGCCCCGGCCCGTCCAGGTCCTCACTTACGCCATCCCCATGCGCTACTTCCTGGTGATCGTCCGAAACCTCTTCCTCAAAGGCTCCGGCTTCGGCGTGCTCTGGCCCCAGGCCCTGGGCCTCCTCATCATCGGACTCGCCGTCATCACCCTCTCCGTCAAGCGCTTCTCCAAGACCCTGGACTGACACAAAAAGAACTCAGGTATCATGTCCGCCACGGTTTTGACTATTTTTTTTTGCCGATATAGACTCCGTTCAAGGTTCGAGAATGAGCCCAATTGAACAACGCCAACGAGAAGAAGTATTAAACGTGGTCCTGGCTGAATGCCTGCAACAAAGGGGTGTTCCGGCCAATCCTGAAACCATCCTGGAAAAGTACGGCGACCGCCATATCCCCGACGTAATGTTCGATTATCACGGACTGCGTTGCGTCATCGAGGGCAAGATGGGCGACGCCACCAACGCCCGCGCGCAGGTGCGGGAGGATGCCCGGCAGCGCGTGGACATCGGGATCGCGGACATCGCCGTTGGCGTGGTGTACCCGGGCCATTTGCGGACGCTGCCTTTCGAGGAACTCTTCCCCTTACTCAATGAGCTCGAATTTGATTTTTCCGTGCACACGGAAAACGGACCCGGGGGAGAGCGCCGGGGCCGGATTGATGACATCCTGGCCGAGCTGAAAAACCAGTATGAAGCCGTGGTCCGCGATGACGTGGTCGAGCGCGCGGTGCAAATCCTGGACGAAGGCATGGGGATGCTGGCCCGGCACATCGCCCGGTCTCCCGGCAACACCGGCCGGCTGATGACGTTGCTCGGCTTCGACGACCTGCCCCAAATGAAAAGCACGGCGGACCAGGAGAAGGTCCGTTTCACCGCGTCCCAAATTTGCGCTCTCACCATCACCAACGCCCTGCTCTTCCAGAGCCAGCTTTGCTGGACGGACAACCGCGTCAAAAACATGAACGACCTCATGGCCAGCAAGACCCTGCATCTCGACCTCTCCCAGCACTGGCGCCTCATTTGCGACGAGATCAACTATGTCCCCATCTTCCGCTTCGCCCAGGACGCTCTGAACAAGCTCTCCGGCGCCCATGGGCTTGATGATTACCTGCGTGACGTGGTCGGGTCGGTCACGCGGATCGCCAACATGAAGGCCGCCCTGCGCCATGACCTGATCGGCCGCATCTATCATAAACTATTGCTGGAGGCCAAGTACCTGGGAACGTTTTATACCTCGGTGGCCGCGGCGAGTTTATTATCCCGGCTCTGCCTGGCGCCCCGCCATTGGAGGACGGACTGGGCGGACGTTGAGCAGCTCAAGAATTTTCACGTCGCCGACCTGGCCTGCGGCACGGGCACTCTCCTGATCGCGGCCAGCCAAAGCCTGGCCGACAATTACCTGCGCGCCGCGGCCGCCCAGGGCCGGAAAATCACCGTCGCCGAGCTACGGGAGCTGCACCAGACCTTGATGGAGAACGTCATTCATGGTTATGACGTGCAGGCCGCCGCGGTCCATCTCACCGCGTCTTCCCTGGCCATGATGGCCCCGGAAATCGGTTTCCGGAAAATGCGGCTTTATATTCTTCCCCTGGGGAAGATGGAGGACGGATCCATACGCCTGGGCAGCATTGACTATCTCAAAGAAGAAAAGCTTTCGGTCCAGTTGAGCCTGCTCGATGAGATGGAAGAAAGCAAAGTCGGCCAGGTCACATCAAGTGGCGAGGCCGCGTCCTCGGCGCCGCTGCCGCAATTGGACCTGGCCATCATGAACCCGCCCTTTGTGCGGAGCGTGGGCGGGAACCTGCTGTTCGGCTCCATCGCCAACCGCGAGGTCCTGCAAAAGGAGCTGAAGCGGGTGCTGGGGCCGTGGGCCAATTCCACCGCCGGACTGGGCAGCGTCTTCGTGGGAGTGGCCGACCCTTACATCAAGCCCGGCGGCCGGCTGGCCCTGGTGCTGCCCGCGGCGCTGACCTCCGGCGTGGCCTGGCACAAGACGCGAGACCTGATCGCGGCCAAGTACGTCCTGGAATACGTGGTCGCAAGCCACGATCCCGAGCGCTGGTCCTTCTCGGAAAATACAGATCTGAGCGAGGTCCTGGCAGTCGCCCGGAAAAAGGAACACGCGAATAATAACAACGCGAAAGAGGAAAGCACGGTATTTATAAACCTCTGGCGCAACACCCGCTCCCCCGCCGACGCCATCGCCATCGGCCGCGAAATCCTGGACTGCTCCCCCGCGGTCATGGGCGAAGCCGGTGCCCCGGAACACGGGATTGAATCCATCCTTCTCGGAGATGTAAAATTCGCCGAGGTCACCGCCATTTCGTGGAAGGAGCTGAAGAACGGTCCATGGCTCGGCGCGGCCTTTGCCCAGACCCCGCTCCTGCGCGCCGCCTGGCTCCTGAGGCAAGGCAAGCTCGTGCTCCCGGGAGAAGCCAAGGCCCGCAAAATCCCGATGTGCCCGCTTTCAGAACTGGGGAAATTGGGCCCCGACCGCCGGGATATTTATGACGGTTTTAAAATGACGGCTGCTAAAACTCCTTATCCTGCCTTATGGAGCCACAAAGCGGAAAGTATGAGAAGCATATCTTTGAGGACGAATAGCTACTTGGAGCCACGTACCAAGGCAGCGGAGGGCAGACATCTCAGGAAAACTTCTTTGCTTTGGCCACTAGCCGGGAAAATCATGATAGCGGAGAGGATGAGATTTAATACGCAGGGTCTATTTTGCGTGCGATTGAACAAGAAAGCCCTTTCCAATGTTTGGTGGCCATTTGTATTGCATAAAAGGAAGGATGCTTTTGAGAAAATTTTAGCTCTCTGGCTTAATTCAACTTTAGGAATAATAGAGGCCGCTTTCTTGCGAGTTCAAACTCAAGGCCCGTGGGTGCAATTCAAAAAGCCGATATTGCTTTCCATGCCCGTGCTCAACGTGCTCAAGCTCAGCCCCAAGCGCATCTCGGCCTTGGTTTCGGCCTATGATGAGATCTGCGACCAGGAGCTTATGCCCCTGTCCCAAATGGACCGGGACCCGGTGCGAAAAAAGATTGACGCCGCCATTTCCAGGGCCCTGGGGCTGCCCTCGATCGCGGTCCTCTCCGGCTTGTTGGCATCGGAGCCGGTAATCTGCGGCCGGCCTTTATACGCCGATAAGCCGAATGCCGAAGATGTTGCCTGATCAATGTCACGCCCTCCTTCATCGCGCTTGTACCGGCCTTCGTCATTTACTATGATTTGCTTGCAGTTGCGATGGAGTGAATTTCAGCCGAGAGGGGGGAGAAAATGGACCGCAGGGATTTTTTGAAGACGGCGGGCGTTGGGGCCGCGGTGGCGGCCGCGCCGGGGGCGATGTGGGCAAAGACGGCCGCGCTGGGCCGGGACGAGATCGAGGAGCGGGTGAGGGAGCTGCTCGGGAAGATGAGCCTTTCCGAAAAGATCAAGCAGATGTCCGGGAACGTGATTGCCAACACCATCCACTTCGCGCAGGGGTACGGCAAGGTTCACACCGTCAACACGCCCGACAATAAGCGCCTCGGCATCCCCGGCATCCGGTTCATTGACGGCCCGCGCGGGATCAATATCGAGGGCTCGACCTGTTTTCCCGTGGCCATGGCCCGGGGCGCGTCGTGGGACCTTGACCTGATGCGGCGCGTGGGCGGGGCCATGGGCTACGAGGCCAGGGCGTGGGGCGCGAACTATTTCGGGGGCGTGTGCATCAACGTGCTCCGGCACCCGAGCTGGGGCCGGTCGCAGGAGACGTTCGGCGAGGACCCGCACCACCTGGGCGTGCTGGGCGTGGCCGAGACCAAGGGACTGCAGGACCACGTCATGGCCTGCGCCAAGCACTTCACCGCCAACAGCATTGACCTGTCCCGCCATTACGTGGACGTGCGCATGGACGAGCGCACGCTGCGCGAGGTGTACCTGCCGCATTACAAGATGTGCGTTGACGCCGGCGTGGCCTCCTTCATGAGCGCGTATAACCAATTGAACGGCGAGCTCTGCGGCCATAACCATCACCTGCTCACCGACATCCTGAAAAACGAGTGGGGCTTCCCGGGCTTCGTCGTCTCCGACTTCACGCTGGGGGTCAAGGCCACGGTGCCCGCGGCAAAAGCCGGGCTCGACGTCGAGATGCCGTCCACCATGTACTACGGCCCCCGCCTCAAGGCCGCCGTGAAGCAGGGCAAGGCGCCGCTCGCCGCCATTGACCAGGCCGTGACCCGAATCCTGCGCGAGAAGCTCCGCTTCATCCACCTCGAAGACGCGGCCTACGACCGCAAAAAAATCGCGGGGCCCGAGCACGTGGCGCTGGCCAGAGAGGCCGCCGAAAAATCCATTGTGCTCCTCAAGAACGAGAGCGGCGCGCTGCCGCTCCAGGACGGAATAAAGTCCATCGCGGTGCTCGGCGAGCTGGCCGACACCGGGAACATCGGCGACCACGGCTCGAGCGTGGTCCGGCCGCCTTACGTCATCACCGCGCTGGCCGGGATCAGGCAGCGGGCCGGAGCGATCAAGGTGATGTACGAGGCCGGCGCGGACCCCGCCGCCGCGGAAAAGGCCGCGGCCGGCGCGGACGCCGTGATCGTGGTGGCGGGCTGCGATTACCGGGACGAGGGCGAAGGGTTCGACCGCGTGCGCCTGTCGCTGTCGGACAGGCACGAGAAGCTGGTGCGGATCGCGGCCGGGGCCAACCCGCGCGCCGTCGTGGTGCTGGAGGGCGGCGGCGCCATCACCATGGAAGGGTGGAGAGACAAGGTCCCGGCGATCGTCATGGCGTGGTATCCGGGCATGGAGGGCGGGACCGCCATCGCGGGCGTGCTCTTCGGCGACGTGAACCCGTCGGGCAAGCTGCCCGCCGCCTGGCCCGAGTCCGCGGACCAGCTCTTTCCGTTCGACAACAAGGCCAAGACCGTGCAGTACGACCGCTACCACGGCTACCGCTGGTTCGATAAGAAAGGCCTCGAGCCCGCGTTCCCGTTCGGCCACGGGCTTTCCTACACGCAATACAAGTACTCGAACCTGCGGCTCGACCGGGAACGGATCGGTCCGGACGGCAAGGTCACGGCATCGGTGGACGTGACCAACACGGGCGGCCGGGACGGCGAGGAGATCGTGCAGCTCTACGTGGGCGCGCCAGGCTCGAAGGTGGACCGCGCGATCAAGGAGCTCAAGGCCTTTACCAAGATCAAGCTCGCGGCCGGGGACACCAAGACCGTCTCTCTCCAAGTCAGCGCCAAGGACCTGGCCTATTTCAATCAAGACACGAACGCCTGGGAGATTGAGCCGCTCGAATACCGCATCCTGGTCGGGCCCTCGTCCCGGGCGGAGGACCTGATGGGAGCGGGTTTCAAGATTTCCGGCGCATAGAGTTTACTGAGGAAGGGACTTTCGGGTTATACTGATTGACAATGCCCAAAGCCAAGATATATCTGGATACGACGGTTCCGAGCGCCTATCTTGACGCTCGAGCGCCAGAGCGTCAAGATATGACCAAGGAATTCTGGACAAAGGTTCTGCCCGATTTCGAGGCTCATATTTCAGGAGTAGTCCTTGACGAAATACGCGCGACCCCGGACGATGCGACGCGTAAAAACATGGAAGCTTTGGTCAAGAACTTCAGAGTCCTCGCATTAACCCGCGAAGCGGATGAACTGGCACAGGAGTATATGAGGACAAAGGTATTCCCCACAAAGTATGCTACTGACGCCAACCACGTGGCGATTGCCGTATCAAGCGGAATCGGCTATCTTATAAGTTGGAACTATAGGCATTTGGTAAAGGTAAGCACGCGACACAAGGTCAATTCCGTCAATGCCATGAAAGGCTTTAGCACAATAGAGATAATTACTCCTCCGGAACTGTAGGAGAGCGTTCATGAATGAACCATCGGAAGCACTGAAGAAGAAGCTCTGGAAGGAAGTCCGCAAGGAATTCCCCGGCGACGAGATGATGCAGGAGATCCATTTCGTGCGCCTCCTGCATTACCATCAGACCAAGGGCATGACCGCCGAAGAACGCATCAGGTTCTATAATCGTTCCATCGGGAACCGTCATTCATAGAATCAGGCTTCGATCAAGGGAACGTTCCTTCCCACTCATTCATAATCTCCAGGTCTTTGACGGATAACCTCCCTCCCGGCATCACGGCCCAGACTTTGCCCCGCCGCTTTCCAGAAAGAACAATTTTCAACTTAAGCCCCTCCGTCGCGACTTCGGACTCTAATCCCACCTCCCCCATTCCCATGTGCAGGTTGGTGGCGAGCAGGCGGGTTTTGCCGTCGGCGCGGACGAGGCGGAGGTATTTGTGGCCGTGGGGCGGGACCGGGCCGAGGGGGAGGGATGAGGCGGCGATGCCGAGGTATTGTTCGGCCCAGTAGTCGTGGACGTGCCATGAGCCTTCGAGGCCGAGGCGGGCCAAGTCGAGAGTCAAATTTGTTTCCTGTTCGGACCAGTTGAAAAGCGCGACGAGGGCGGAATCGCCGCGGCCGAGGAAGAGGATTTCGGGGAAGTCCTTTTCCATGAGGTCGAGCGGTACGGCGGCCTGGTTGGAGGGCGGGACCATGCGCTTGAACCATTCGAGCCTCTCGGGCGGGAGCGAGGTCACGTCCTCGGAGAGGAAGAGCGCTCCGCCGGAGAGGTACATGAGGGTGAGCTCGGTCTGGAGCTCGTGCTCCTTCATGCCGCCCCTGGTCTGGCGCAGGACCACGCAGTCGGGGTCATTGGCCCAGAGCCGGCCGTGCATGAGCGCTCGCGCCAGGTTATTTTTTAAACAGTTGCCGGCGCCGGGCCCGGTGGGCACTCCCTGGACCGCATCCATGACCGGGATCTTCCACCTGATGTCCACGTCCTGCGACACCCGCATCGAGTCCACCAGCCCGACGGCCGGGCCCAGCGGGCAGCCGCAGCCCAGGATGTAAACGTCATCGCCCGCGGCCTCCCTGATTATCTCCAGCCCCTGGCGCAGCGCCATGGCGCCGGTGGCCTTCTTGTCGTAGCGCACTCCGGGCATGGCCGCGGCGTAGAGGAAGTCGAGCTTGAGATACTCGAACCCGAACTCGGAGACCAGCGTCTTGATGGTCGCGGCGAGCCATTTCTGCACGCCGGGGTGCGTCACGTCGAGCGCGTAGATCACGTGGCCCTTCCAGGCCGGATGGATGAAGACGGTGACCGGACGGCCGCGCCCGTTCATCACGATCCAGTCCGGGTGTTGCCGGTAAAGCGGCGACTTCCGCGACACGAAAAACGGCGCGAGCCAGACGCCGGCCTTGAAGCCGGCCTCTTTCACGCGCTGCACGGCCGCGGCGGGGGGCGTCGGGAACTTGTCGTTCCATGCGGTCCAGTCGCCGACCCAGCGCTCGTAGCCGTCGTCAATCTGGATGTAGTCGAGCGTTCCTTTCCAGTCGGCGAGCGCGGCCAGGTTCTTGTTCACCGTGTTCTCCGTGACCTTCCAGAACGCGAAGTACCAGGTGCACCATCCGCTTGCCGGCCGGCTCGGGCGCGCGTTCATGGCGCGGCCCCAGGTCTCGAAGTAACGCGCCTGCTGGGCGAGCGGGTCAATGGAGAGCGAGAGCAGGAGCCACTCGGACGATACGGACTCGCCGGGGGCGACGGTCATGCCCTCGCCGTCACAGACGGCTTCGAGGCGGCGGAAGCGGTCGTACTTGATCTCGAACTCGACGTGCCCGTTCATGCGGGAGCTGGTGATGAACCCCATGAGCGCGGACACGCCCCGTCCCGGCTCGACCACCTGCGCCATCCAGTCGGAGACTTTTTCGCCGGGCTTACGGGAATACGGCGTTCGCGGGTTCACGCCGGCGCGGGAGGGCAGGAAGAAGCGCGGCTTGTAGTCCGGGTCCAGCACCTGGATCGAGCCGGCGGGCGACCACGACTGATAGCCGGCGCGGTAAA
>DATKZS010000216.1:0-25766 GCA_035527835.1 bacterium | reverse complement strand
TTTCTTGCTTGGCGCTCCCGTCGGCCGGTTCGCCAAGCCGGTTGGGGCCAACGCTGCGGAGCTGTTCTTTGCCGGGCCGCAAAGAAACATCTTGATTTCCTTGGCGATCCTTGGCGCTGTTGGCGTCTTGGCGGTTTTCTTACGGCCTATTTTGGACAAGAGTGAATAAAATTACATTAAATCAATGCGTTGTATCTGCGGGTCCCGATCTCATCCGATTCTCAGCCTGTCTCCTGTCCTTGACACCTTCTTGATCGGCGAATAGAATGGGGGGCCATGAAAAGTTCCAAGGCTGGCCACGCCAAAAATCACAGCAAGAGTGAGTTCACCCGCCGGAAAATTTTGCGCGCGGCGCGCAAGGTTTTCGCCGACCATCCCTACCGCGCGGCCAGCATCCGCATGATCGGCAAGGCCGGCGGGTTTGACCATCCGCTGATCCGCTATTATTTCCCCAACAAGGGTGTTCTGTTCGAGCGGGTGGTCGCGGAGATTTGCGAGGAGTTCTATGCGGCCAACATCTCCTGGTTCGAGGGGTTGGAACGCCTGGGGCCGCGCGAAGGACTTTCCCTCTATCTGGACCGTCTGCTCGATTACAACTTCAAGCGTCCCGAGGCCCTCCGCATCATCCTGATCAACTCGCCGCACATTGACCGGTTCGAGGAAATTCCCGGCTACCAGAAAATACCCGAGGTCCTGGCCAAGACCCGGCGGACCTTCGAGGAAAAGACCCCGCTCCGGGCCTCGCCGGACCAGATCGGAATTTTCATCAACTCATTCAACAGCCTTCTCATCTACTACCTGGGCGCCTCCTCCTGCCAGGCCCAGATTCTCGGCCTGGATCCTGATAGCGAGTCCTATCGGGCCTGGGTCAAGGACGCGCTCCTGTACGTTTTTCTTCCCCTGCTGGAAAAGCTGATCTTTCCCGATACGGAAGCCGCTCCCCGCGGCCGGAGTAATTGAGGCCTCGGGCCGCCGGGGGACTTGGCGTAATGAGGGCAGGAATGCTCACGCCCGGGAGAGGGCCTTTTGGATGAGCTCGCGCAGCTCGCGGGGGGTGAAGGGCTTGGACAGGAAGGCATCGCCTCCGCTCAATTCTACTGTCTCCTTGGAGAGGGAGCCGCCGCGGGCGGTCAGGAACATGACGAAGATTTGGCGGGTGTCAGGATCTTCCTTGAGCTCCTGGCACACCTGGTATCCGACCTTTCCCGGCATCATCACGTCCATGACGATCAGGTCGGGCATGATCTCCCTGGCCATATCCAGGGCCTCGATGCCGTCGCAGGCCTCGTGGACCTCATAGCCGTCATCGCGGATGGTCAGCTTGATCAGGTTGCGGACCATGTCATCATCGTCGGCGATCAACACCTTTTTCGCCATCTCAACTGCTCCTTAATTTTTATTGGCCGGGGGCGGAGAGGGGGAGCGTGAAGAAAAAGTCGCTGCCCTGCCCGGCCTCGCTCGTCACCCCCACCTTGCCGCCGTGGTGCTCGATGATCTGTCGGACCAGGGCCAGCCCGAGCCCGCTGCCCTGCTGCTTCTCCCGCGCGCCTTCATGGACCTGGGAGAAGCGCTGGAACAGGAGCGGCTGCATCTCCGGGGCGATGCCCGGCCCGGTGTCAATGACCGAGACCATGGCTTCCTGATGGCCGGGGCCGCCGGCCACCCGCACGCTCAAGGTGACGCGGCCGTCGGGGGGTGTGAACTTGACGGCGTTGGACAAGAGATTGGCCACGGCCTGCTGCAGGCGGTCGCGGTGGCCCTTGATCATGACGGGTTGCGGGGGAATGAATTTTTCCAGGGCCAATTTTTTCTCGAAGGTCGCGCCGACAAAAGCGTCGAACGACTCGCCGGCCACGGCGGCGAGGTCGAGGTCCTCGAACTCGAGCTCCATCCTGCCGGCCTCGAAGCGCTGGAAGTCGAGCAGGTCGTTGATGAGCCGGGTGAGGCGCTCACTCTGCTGGATGATCACGTCGAGGTACTGCCGGTGCTGGGGATCGGCGAGTGATTCGCGGAGCATGTAGGCGTAGCCCTTGATCCCGGTCATGGGCGTGCGCAGGTCGTGCGAGACCATGGACAAGAAGTTGTCCTTCATCTCGTCCAGGGCCTTGAGCTCGCGGTAGGAGGCCTCCAGCGCCACCATCTTTTTCAGCTCGCCCACCTTGCGGGCGTTCTCGATGGAAACCGCCGTCTGGATCATGAGGGTGTGGATCAGGTCAATGTCTTCCGACGAGTACCACGCGCCCGAGCGCTTGGGGCCAAGGGCCAGGAGCCCGATCAGCTTGAGCTCGTACATGATGGGGATGACGAGCACGGCCCCCAGGGAGTGCATCAGGTCCTGCATCTGTTCACGATCCTCTTTAAAGATGGGAAGCATCGGAATGTCGTTCAACTGCATAGGCCGTTCGGTGGCTTCGAGGCGGCGGACCAGCGGATGGTCGGCCGGTACACCGGTGAGTCGCGGCCCCGCGGCCCCGCCGTCCGCGCCGGCCGCGGCCTCGGGCCGGTGGACGCGGGTGGCCATGATCTTGAGACGGCCCTGCTCCGGGTCCATGATGAAAATGGCCCCGACCTCGATCTTGACCGCGTCCATCACCGTGTCCAGCGCCCGGTTCACCAGCTGGTCCAGGTCAATGATGCGGGCCAGCATCTTGCCCGCCTCGCGGATGGTGCGTTGGTACTCGAACCCCTCGCGGTAAAAGCGGCGGTTGATCTCGTTGTTGACCCGGGTGTGGAGCGGCCGGAACGCCGCCACCACCAGGAGCGTCGAAAACACCGCGGCGACCTGCGAAGATTCCCCGGTCAAACCCTGCAGGAAGTAGCTGCTGACGCCCATCAACCCGAACAGCAGCGGCACCGCCATGATGCTCACCACCGCGTACCCGATCGTGCGCCGGATCAACACGTCCACGTCGAAGAGGTTGCTGACCAGGATGGCGTAGGCGATGGACAGCGGCAGCATCAAAAGCCCTAAAAACAGCGACCAGGTGAAGATGAAGTTCTTGAGGATCAGGGTGCCGATGGCAAAGGGCGTGGCCAGAGCAAAAGTCAGGCTGAAGCCGTAGATCACCATCTTGGCCTTCTGCCGCATGAACTGGTCGGTGCTCCGGTAGAACGACCGGCCCATCAGGTAAAAGCCCAGCGCGTTGTTGATGCCCATGAAGACCAGAAAGATCCGGTCAACCACCAGGAACCGCGCGATGTCCTCGAAGTAGTACACGTAAAACGCGGTGATGGGCGCCGCGATGCCCAGGGTGAGCGGCAAGAGGTATTTCCGGGCCCGGCTCACCTCCGGGAAATACAGGCCCAGTACCACGAACGAGGGGCCGATGTAGGGCATCGCGAGCAACGGGATGATGTTCCGGTGCACCGTGCAGTACTCCGGGACCGCCACCAGCGTCATCCCCACCACCACGCTGTTGAAGAGAAACGCCCAGCTCGCCGGCGAGCTCGGCTTCAGGTAGAACACCACGAGCCCCATGGAATAAAAGACCAGGCCGATCGCGTTGATCGCGAGGAAAAAGATGAGGTAATCGCGCAGGGTGAAGACCGACACCGGCACAATGATGTCGAGCTTCTCGCCGCGGCGGTCCACGGTATAGGTGACGGGGGTGCCGGGCTTGAGCCGAGCCGCGTAGGCGTTGAGGACGTCGCCGGAGGTCACGGGTTCGTGGTCCGCCGCCGTCACCACGTCCCCGAACTTGATGCCGAGCCTGTAGCCTTCCCATCCCGGCATCGCCGTCACCGGCACCAGGTTGTTGCGCTGTACCGCGAACCCGGGGAAAGGACGGCCGATCCAGGCCCGGCCCGCTACGATGCTGTAGGCGCTGAAGCCGAGCGCGAACAGGGCGAGGACCGAGACGATGAGGTTCCTGACCAGACGGATGTTGAAAAAATTCCGCGACATTTTCCTATCCCTGGAATTGTCATGCCTGCTGCAAAAACGGCCTCACCGGCCCCGGCGGGCATGACCCAAGGTTTAGCAAATCGGAGCGGCCATGTCAATACGAATGCCGGCGGCGTGGGTCGCGACCAAGCCCGGCCTTGCCCCTTTTCTGGACATATCTCTCCGGATGTGTTACGCCAATGGTCATGCGCGGCAACACCGGGAGCAGGACCATGAAACACATCGGCTGGGCGGCTTTGGCAACGGCGCTTCTTATCGCCTCCGGGCCGCGGGGGGCCCGGGCGGCCTGCCCGCGGACGCTCACCACCACCAACCCCTTCCTCAACCTGCCCTGCCCGGCCGATGACCCGCGCTGGGCCGAGGCCTTTGCCCACTGGGACCAGCGCGGCGACACCGAGGAAGTGGCCAAGTCCCTGGTCCTGTTCGAGGCGCTGACCCAGGCCCATCCGGGTGAGGTCGAGGCGTGGCTCTGGCTCGGCCGGGCCCGTTACCTGCTGGGCGTCCGGCTGCGCGGCGACGAGCAGGTGGCCATGATGAAGAAGGCGGCCGCGGCCATGGACCAGGCGCTGAAGCTCGACCCGGGAAACGGCTATGCCCGCTACTGGCGCTGGTCGGCCATGATCTTCTATCACGAGTTCACGGACCAGGACTTCGCCCAGATCCGGGCCTTCGGCCAGAAGTACGAGGACCTGCGCGAGCTGACCGTGCCGGATGACGATCCCATGTGGCCGGAGGCCGTCAAGCACTGGGACGCGCGCTCCCGGTACGAGGAGGGCAAAACGGCCATCGCGCTTTTCGAGAAGCTCGAACGGAAATACCCGCGCCGCATCGAGCCCAAGCTCTGGCTGCTGCGCGCCAATTATTGGATGCATTACGTTGAGCCCACGAAAGAGGGCAAGGCCAAGTGGTGCCTGAAGGCCATGGAATGGGGCCGCAAGGCCATCGCCATGGAGCCCAGGAACCCCGCCGCCAATTACCTCACCGCCGCCAGCCTCGGCATGTACTCGACCCACACCGGCTTCTACAACATGGTCCGCTATGCCTACGAGATCACCCAGCTCCTCACGGTGGTCATGGAGGAGGACCCCAATTACTTCTACGGCGGAGTCTCCCAGTACCTCGCCCTCGCCATCGCCCGCGCCGGCAGCCTGGTCGGAAAGACCCTGAGCCTCGTCGGCTTCTCCCAGGAGCTCATCATCAAGAACACCACCTTCGCCTGCAACTATGAGCCGCGATACTTGAGAAACTTCCTGGCGCTCGGAGAGATGTACCTGGTCCTGGGCCAAAAGGACCTGGCCAGGAAGAACCTGGAGATCGTCATCGCCGGCGACCCCGACGCCCTTAAAAACATGGAGCCCGAGAACCGAGTGGCCCAGGACCTGGCGAGAGAGTTGATGGCCAAGAATTTCCAAGAATTTAGCGTGGACTAGGCAAGAGGTAATTGAGATTGTTTTTTAAACGCAAAGGCGCAAAGAACGCAAAGAAAAATTTAGAGTTTCGCGTTTAAGAGGTACTCCTGGTTCATACTGACTGGATCCACAGGCGAATTAATTATATCTTATATTCTTGGCGTTCTTTGCGCCTTTGCGCTTAAAACAGTGCTTATTGCATCGTTGCGGTTCCGAACCAAAGGGCCGCGCGGCCCTCTTTTTCTCAGTGTTGCTCCCCGCCTTGACTGTCCGGCCCCGCCGCATTATTCTGAAAGGTAATGAACGCTTCATCCCCGCGGCCCGGCCACCGCGCGCCGGCCGGATCCGACCCCGCCAAGTATGAACGCCCCTCCGTGGCCTGCGACGTGGTCATGCTGAGCTTTCCTGACTCGCGCCTTTCAGCCCTCCTCATCGAGCGCCGCCATGATCCCTACCAGGGCTTCTGGGCCCTGCCCGGCGGGTTCGTGGAGATGAGCGAGTCGCTGGAGGCCGCGGCCCTGCGCGAGGTCAGGGAGGAGACCGGAGTTACCGGCATGGGCCTGCTGCCGCTCAGGACCTACAGCGACCCGGACCGCGATCCGCGCGGCCGCGTCATCTCCGCCGCGTTTCTGGCCCTGCTCCGGGCTCTCGCGCGGCCAGTGGCCGGCGACGATGCCCGCGACGCGCGCTGGTTCCCGCTCGAGAGCCTGCCCGAGCTCGCCTTTGACCACGCCAGGATCATCGCCGACGCGCGCGAGCGGTTGCGCGAGATCGCGGTCATGACCCCCCGTGTCCTCGACCTGCTCCCGGAAAAATTCAGCGCCGGCCAATTCCTCGATCTTAGCGGCCAGGTCATGGGCCGCGACTATGACGAGGCCGGGTTCATCGAGGCCATGAGCCGCGCGCCGGGCTTTTCCGCGCCGGACGCCGCTCCCGGCCGCGGCCGGACCTATCAATACGATGAACGGCAATTTCACGTGGGCGATTTCATGTTCTTGCTGCTGGGCGATGTCAAAAGATGACGAACCGGAAAAAGCGGAGGCGAAAATGAGGAAAGCGCTGGCACTGGTGGGCTCAATTATTTTTCTCGGCCTGTTGGGCTCATTCTGGAACCCGGATAAGCGCGAGTGGAAAATCACCCAGCTCACCGCCTGCCGCGCCGGCAGCTCCGGCGCGCCGCAAATGACCGGCGACGGCCGGATCGTCCTCTTCGTCTCCACCTGCGACCTGGCCGGAAAAAACCCCGACATGAACGCGGAGATTTTCAGGTGGGAGCATGGGACGTTCACCCAGCTCACGGACACCGCTAACTGCCGGTTCATGGACCCGGCGCTCTCTCCGGACGGACGGCGCCTGGCGTTCGTGACCAATTGCCCGCTGGACGGCAAGAACAAGGACCAGGGCCTGGAGCTGGGACTGATGGACGGACCGGGCGAGCTCTCGGTCCTCACCCAGGGGAAGGGTTACGTGAGCCGCCGGCCGGCATGGTCCGCCGACTCACGGCTGCTCGTCTTCGAGTCGCAGGCCGACCTCGCCGACAACAATCTCGACCACAGCAACGAAATTTTTCTGGCCGACCTCTCATCCCCCGAGCCCGCGCTGAAAAGGATCAGCAATACCCTGCCGCCGGGGGGCTGCGGCCATCCCGCCCTGGCCGGCGCCGCCGTCATCGCCCGCTGCAACGACGACGTTCCCGGCACCAGGCACGCGCCCGGCGTGGCCGACCTGCCCGTCATTGTCGAGGGCAGGACCGTGGGCGGAAACCCCGACAAGAACCAGGAGCTCTTCAGCTTCGACCTCGCCGGCAAGCCCCGCCAGCTCACCTACACCATGTACTGCCACAACGGGCCCCCCTCCGTCCAGCCGCAGGGAAGAGCCATCGTGTTCATGTCCGACTGCGATTTCTCCGGCAAGATGGCCGCCTCACGAAAGAACGCGCTCTACGTCCTCACCGACCAGCCCCGCCGCGCCTTCCCCCGACTCGACTTTTACGCCGCCTCCTTCGCATGGAGCGCCGACGGCAAGACCCTCGCCATGACCTCGTCCTTCGGCGACTCCTCCGTGAACCCGCAGCGCAACCAGGAAATCTTCATCACCCATATGGACCCGCCGAGCCTGGCCGGGGGCGGCGACCGGCCCCAGCTCACCGACCCCTCGCCCGTCACCGATTTCCTCTTCGGCGCCTCCGGCGGCGTGGCCGTGAACCGCGACGGAACCTCGCTGGTGTTCGAGTCCAACACCAACCTCGACCATAAAAACCCCGACGGCGGAACCGAAATCTACACCGCCGTCCACGAAGACGCGCCGGTGAATGAAGATAATGACGACGATGACGCGTCCCCGATAGCCGGCGACACCGCGGATTGATTAGAGATGGTTTCATCGTCCTTTCAAGAAGAAGAAACAAGGATATTAAGGATAATCAGGATAAAAAATCCCCGGATTTATCCTTAAAATCCTTGACATCCTTGTTTCTGATCTTCTGGCCGGGGATGATGGTACGGGTTAGGAAACCGGTTGTAGTCAAGGAGGAGAACATGTCCCGTTTCATTCTCGTCCGCCACGGCCAGACCGCCTGGAACAAGGACCAGCGCTTCCGCGGCCGTAAGGACGTGCCGCTCTCCGAGCAGGGCTTTAGGGAGGCCGAGCTGGTCGCCGACGCGCTCGCCGCGGAAAAGGTGACGCTCATCCACGCCAGCCCCCTCTCCCGCGCGGTCCAGACCCTGACGCCCCTGGCCCAGCGCCTGGGCCTGCCCGTCACCCCGCTCGATGGGATCATAGACATGAACTTCGGCGACTGGGAAGGACTTGCCATCGAGGAGGCCCGCCAAAAATACCCGGAGCCGTTCAAGCTCTGGACCGACACGCCCGAAAAAATCACCTTCCCTCATGGCGAGAGCCTCGCTCAGGTCCAGGCCCGCGCCATGCGATCCATCTCCCGCCTCGCCGTCGAGAACCCCGAATCCGTGATCGCCGTCTGCACCCACCGCGTGGTCTGCAAGCTCATCATGCTGGGCCTCCTTGGCGTCAAGCCCGACAAGTTCTGGGCCGTCCGCCAGGACACCGCCTGCCTCAACCGCTTCGACTACGACCCGCCCCGCGCCGTCATCCACGCCCTGAACGAGACCTCCCACCTCCAGGCGCTGGGCGGCACGCTCCGCCAGGACTTCTAGGCCGGAGAAAACGGAGAGCATTTATGGGCGACGGAGATTTGGGACCCATGGCCTTCAGAACTGCTGCCATGCTCTCCTTCCCCCGCCTCGCCGGGAGCGAGGGGGAGGCGAAGGCGCGGGAGCGGGTGAAGGTGGCGTTGAAGGCGGCGGGATTGACGGTCGAGGAGGAGTGGTTCTACTGCGGGGACTTTGCCATCCGGGTGGCGGCGAGATGGGCCATGGTCCCGACCGGCGCCATGCTCCTCGCCGCCGCGCTGCTCTTGAAAAGCGGCTGGCCCGCGGCCGCGTTCGTGCTCGCTCTGGCCTCGTTCCTGCCCGCGGCCTATGTGGCGTCGCGCGCGCAGAGCGGGTTCCGGAGCGGGAGCAAGCGGCCGGCATATCGCCTGGCCAACATCGTGGGCCGACTCCCGGCTGGGCCGGCGCCGGGACCCGCCGTCATCCTCATGGCCCATTACGACTCCAAGAGCCAGACCTTCCCCATCTGGCTCCGCATCCTCCTTTTTATCATCTCCGCGGCCATCGGCGGCGCGCTCGTCGTCCTCCTCTCGGCCTGCGCCATCATCCTCATGCTCGGCGCGACCTGCTTCTTCGCGCCCGTCATCCTGCCCCTGGCCATTGCCCTCTTCGCCGTATCTCTTTCCTTCCTCGGCAACCGCGTGGGCAACCTCTCCGACGGCGCGCTCGACAACGCCACCGGCGTGGGCATCATCTGCGAGATCGCCGCGCGCCTCGCGGCCGACCCTCCGCCCGGCCTCGCGCTCCGCGTCGTGGCCACCGCCGGCGAGGAGATCGGGCTGTGCGGCTCGCTCGCTTACCTCGACGCCCACCGCGCCGAGCTCGACCCCCGCCGCACCGTGGTCATCAACTTCGACGGCTGCGGCCGGGGCCGCGTCCCCTCGGTCCTGGCCGCCTACGGCCTGCCCCGCCGCCGCGTCCCCGCCGGCCTCATGCAAAAGCTCGACCACGCCGCCGCTGAAAATTGCATCCCGCTGAAAAAGATTTACATCCCGGCAGGCATGGCCACCGACCTCATGCCCTGGCGCCGGGCCGGATACAACGGACTCGACTTCATCGGCCCCGCCTATCAAAGCCACACCCCGGCCGACCGCATCTCCCTGGTCAATGAGCGGATACTCGCCGACTACGTGAAACTGGGCCATGAGCTTTCGCGCGCGTTGTCATCCCGTTTTTAGATGATTGCAGCGCGCCAGTTGCGGCCCGTGTCGAAAATGGCGAGAATAGTGTGGTGATCCCGGCAAACTTGCAGGATGGCCCATCCTCCGATCCTGGCCGCGGCCGCATTGGGCGCCGGAACCGGTTAATGTTTCTTTGCCTTGCCATCGCTCTCGCCGCGGGCTGGTATGCGCACTATCGCGCGCTGCGGGTCGGGTTCCTGGCCGATGACTTCGAGTTCTGGAGCTGTTCCGATTCATTTTCCCGGGCGCTAGGGGAGTTCGGGCTGCTGGGCAATCGGTTCATCCGTCCGGTCCCGGCGATTTTCTGGAGGCTTGACCGCCTGCTTTACGGGGCCAACGCCTGGGGATTCCACCTGACCAATCTTCTCATCCACTGCCTGAATATCATCCTCCTGTTCCGGCTGCTGGAGGCGGCCGGGCTCACGCGTCCGGCGTCCGGCGCGGGAGCGGCCATTTTGGCGGCGCACCCGGTGGGCGTTGGCGCGGTGGCCTGGACCGCGGCCAGGTTTGACCTGCTCTGCCTCTGCTTCAGTCTCCTTAGCCTGTTGTGTTTTGTCCGGAGGCGTTATGCGGCCTCCGCCGGACTTTTCCTCCTCGCCCTGCTTTGCAAGGAAATGGCCATCACCGTGCCGGCGGCGGCGCTGGTTCTGTATTGGTCCTCGCCGCGCGGCGCGGGCCGGCGTCAATGGCTTAAGCCGCTGCTGGCGCTTCCCGGCGTGGCCGTGGCTTACCTCTTGCTGCGGATCATCCTGCTTCACGGTCTGGGCGGATACTCGGCCCATGGCGGGCTGATGTTCATGGACCAGGGACTGCGCGGCCTGGCCGCGACCTGGATCGCCTCGGTCCCGGAAAACTTCGTCACGCGCTTTGCCGCCGGCTGGCCGCTGGCGCTCCTGGCCGTGGCCGGGGCCATCAATCCGGGAACGCGGGCGCGGACTCTGGCGGCGGCCGCCCTGGCCTGGATTACCATTCTTCCCGTGGCGCATCTCCTCCCTCACGACACCGCGGTCATGAACGACCGGATGCTGCTTTTTCCCACGGCGGCCGTGGCCGCAACCGCGGCTTGCGCGGTGTCCGAGAAAGGCCTATGGCGATGGGCAAGCACGGGCCTGGCCGCGGCGGCCGCTGTAATGCTCGCTCTCGAGGCCCCTGCTCATTATGGGCCCTGGCTCGCGGCCACGGAAAAAACGCGGCTGATCGAGGAAGAGCTCGCGCTCAAGGTCCCTCTGATCCATCCGGGCTCACGAGCGCTGGTGCGGAGTGTCCCGGCGCGGCAGGGTGACGTGCTGATGATGAGCAACGGGTTCAAGGACTATTTCATTTCACGCCATGCCGGTTCCTGGCCGGGAAAGCCGCCCCGGATGGACCTGGAACTGACCGGGCTCAACATTGCCGATGCCGGTCCCGGCCGGTCCCTCGACCAGTTCGACCTGGTCCTGGCCTGGGATGATCTGAACGGGAGCTTCAGGGACCAGACCGCAAAGGTCAAAGAATGGCGGCGCCGGCGTCAAGAGCTCATTGAGTCCGGAATAAAACTCCGGCCGGTCGAGATTGAAGCGGAGAATGGGCCGCACCTCTTAAGGCCGGCCTCGGGGACCGAGGGCCAGGATGGGACGTTCGCGCTCTTGCCGCAAGGATACCTGCTGAGCCAGGGCATGAGGATCGAAGCCTGGGCGGTCGGCCGCCTGCGGATCAGGATGAGCATCGAACCCGCGGCCCCTTCCGGGCCGGCCAGCGGCTATGCCCAATTATACTGGCGGGGCGAGAAAACGCAGCGCTTCTGCGAAGCGGCCAAGATAATTTTCTCCATTCAAGCCGACGGCAAGGAGCATGAATATCTGCTTCAAGTCCAAAATAACCTGGCCTGGCTGGAGACCGGGGTGATCCAGGAGCTCAGGTTGGACCCCGCGGCCTTCCCCGCCCGCGTCAAAATATCGCTTCTGGAAATCATCCCGCTGACGGATTGAGAGCTTTGGCCCCTCAAGAGAACATGGCGGAAATGAACGATCAGTCCTTCATCCTTTCCGCTTCCCGCCGCACCGACGTACCGGCGTTTTACGCGGACTGGCTCATGGAACGCCTGCGCCGGGGCCGCGCCGAGTACCTCCATCCCTACACTCATGAGCGGATCGCCGTGACGCTCGGCCCGGAGCGGGTTGCCGCCATCGTTTTCTGGACCAAGAATTTTGCGCCGATGCTGGAGCGCGTTGATGAGCTGACGAGGCTCGGTTATTCGCGCTGGCTCGTCCACTATACCATCACCGGGCTGGGCCGGGAGTGGGAGCCGCGAGTGCCGGATGCGGGAGAAAGCGTGGGCGTGCTCAAGGCGCTGTCGTCGCTGATCGGCCCGGACCGCATCTGTTGGCGCTTCGATCCCATGGTGTTCACGCGCAAGATCACGCCGGAGCGGACGCTCGAGCGGTTCGAGGCCTTGTGCCGGAAGTTGGCGGGGTCGGTGGGCCGCTGTTACACCAGCGTCATGTTGCCCTATGCCAAGACCGCGGCACGGGTCGCGGGCTACGAGCGGGAGCACAATGACGCGGTCTGTGTGCCGGAAGATAAGAAGTTGTTCGATCTGTCGTCCCGGCTCGCCGCGATCGGCGCGGGATCCGGGATCACGCTCCACGCCTGCTGCGACCCCAGGCTCCAAGGCTTCGGCGTCCTGCCCGCCCGCTGTATTGACGCCGACCTCATCCGCTCGCTCTGGCCGGAATGCGGCGCGGCCCCGGAGCCCGCGCCCACCCGCAAGGCCTGCAACTGCCACCGCGCCCTCGACCTCGGCGCCTACGATACCTGCCCCCACCGCTGCCTCTATTGCTACGCCAATTCCCGCGACTCCCTGATCCAGAGGCGCCGCGCCGCCCACCGGCCGGACCATCCCGCCATGGTCCCCTGAAACAAGCCGTCACGGCGCATGGTCATCAGCGGTCAAAGACTTCCTCCGGCGGCGTCAGCTTGCGCAGCTTTTCCCTGAGCCCCGGGGGCAGGGCCGCCAGTCCGACCTCGAACGAAGCGTTCATCCAGCCGAAGCCCTCCCTGGTGATGTAGGAAAAGCCCGTGCCCACGTTGCCGTACTCCGCGAACACCTGGTGCGTCTTCCGGACCACGTCGAACTTCTCCGGCACGGTCCCGTTGAAGTCCGCGGCGTTCCGGGCGATCATGTACAGCCATTTGTAGGCGAGCCGGTCGGCGTCGGCGGCAAAGCCGTAATCGCGCAGTCCTTGCCAGGCCAGCATCTGGTGCGGCGCCCAGCCAAAAGGATAGTCCCACTGCCGCTGCGGCCGGTCAGCGGAGAGCGGCCCGCGCGACGACTCGGCCGACGCCGCGAGCCCGCCCGGCTGTTCCAGGAGCGGCAGCGCGTTCTTCACCACGGCCGCGGCCTGCTCCGGCGTGGCCAGGCCCGCCCACAGCGGATAAAAAACCGTGGCCGAGACATAAGTCGAGCGCCGGTGGTGAACAAAGTCATAATCAAAGAACATGCCCCGCGTGGCGTCCCACATCAGCTCGTTCATGAGCCGCTGGCGCCGCTTTGCCTTCTCCCGCCACGGCGCCGGGTCCGGGGCCTCGCCCCCGAGTAGCCGCTTTTCCGCGTACACCTCTTCCAGCGCGTCCGCGATGTCAATCTCATATTTATAGAGCAGCGAGTTCAGGTCCACCGTCACGAAGTCCGCGGTCCGGCCGCCGAAGCGGCAGGTGGTGTCATGCCCGGACTCCCGCACCGCGCGGTCATGCGTGAAAAAGGCGGCCAGCTCCGGGCTCTGGAACCTGCCCTCCACGTAGCCCTTCAGATAATCAGCCGGACTCACGCCCGCGGCCGCCGCATAAGGCCGCACCACCGAATCGTAATGACCCGGCTCGACCTCCGGGCACGGGCCCAGCCCCTCGCCGTAGTAGCGCGAAAGACCGGTGTCAGTCAGCCGCGGCGGCGCCGTCCACACCGTCTCGTATTCCCGCGCCGCCGCCGCGGTCGCCCGCCCCAGCCACGCCCGGCCGCGCTCATCGTCCGGGAGCCGCGCATGGACCGCCCGCGCCATCGCCGTCAGGAACGGCGGCTGCGAGCGCGTCAGGTAGTATGAGCGGTTGGCGTTCAGGATCTTCCCATAGCGCTCGATCTCATAAACGAAATTATCCACCATGTCGCGCGCCGGCTCGACCCGGCCGTCCGTGAGCAGTCCCAGCGCCTCGAAATACGAGTCCCACCCGTACATCTCGTTGAACCGCCCGCCCGGCACCACGAACGGAACGCCCCTGAGCCTTCCGCCTTCCTCTCTTAAGGCCAGCGCCAGCACGCCGTGCCGTCCGTCCAGCCCGCGCACGTACTCCGGCGTGATCCCGGCCGGCAGCGTGTCAACCTCGAGCTTCCACTCCGGGTGGCGCGACGCGGCGCCGCGAAAATACCCGAGCGCCACGCTGTCGCCGTCCGGAACATATAAGTGATTGAGCCCGTCAGTTGACGCGGCCTTCTCGTCCGTGAACATCCGCGGCAGAAATTCCTCGTCCACCCGCCGCGTGAGACCGTCCCAGTATTGTTCCCGGATCAGCCGCGAAGTCCGGTCCACCGCGTTCTCGTAAATCCGCGCCGGCTCCAGCACCGCCGCCCGCTCGCCCCGCGCCCGCGCCCGCGCCAGCTCCTGCAACAGGTTGGAAAGCGCGTACGCGCCCAGCACCGAGTGCCGCACTCCCGCCGTGTCCGCGAACACAAACACCTTGTCGCCCCGCCCGCCCCCGCCGGCCCGGTCATCAACCGTGATCTTCAGGTCGCGGTCCGTGTCCTCGTCCGCCAGCAGTTGCCGCAACACCTTGTCCGCGTTCACCCTCACGGGCCGCCTCAGCGGCGGCGTGGTTGCCGTAAGCCGCGCGTCCGGTTCAAAGACCTGGCCGGGAGGGAATAGATAGCGCGAGAGGAAAATGGAGCCAAGATACAGCACGCCGATCGCCACGATGATCGCGCCGATGCGCGTGGCAATTTTCACGACCGACCCGCTGAATTCATCGCCCTTCATGGTCCACCACTCCCATAAATATCACGGCCCGTGAGTTGCAGCAAAACCCGGAGATGGTGTAAAGGTGAAAGCATGAGCGAAAACCCGGCCGCGCTGAAGTTACCCGTCAAGCGACGGCCCGTGCGCATCGGATTCATCGGCTGCGGCATGGTGGCCAAGGTCGGGCACGGGCCGGCCGTGCTCGCCGATGATCGCGCCGTCGCCGCCGCCTGCGCCGATCCGGATGCCGGCAACCGCGAGCGCTTCGCCAAAAAAACGAGGGCGCGCGCCGCTTACGCCGACCATCGCGAGATGCTGGACCGCGCGGACCTCGACGCCGTGGTCATCGCCACCCCGCCCTGGCTCCACGCCGGACACGTGGAGGACGCCGCGCAACATGGCCTCGCCATCCTCTGCGAAAAGCCCTTGGCCGGCACGCTGGAAGACTGCGACCGGATCATCGCCTCCCGCGACCGTCACCAGGTCATGGTCCAGGCCGGCCACTCCAAGCGCTTCGAAATAGGCTTCCAGCGCATCAAGGAGTGGGTGGC
Organism: bacterium; assembly: GCA_035527835.1. Lineage (GTDB taxonomy): Bacteria > RBG-13-61-14 > RBG-13-61-14 > RBG-13-61-14 > DATKZS01 > DATKZS01. The sequence continues at coordinate 10,551 of DATKZS010000216.1, read as the reverse complement.
CCAAGGCGAGCTCGGCCGCGTCCACCAGATGAGCGTGTACTGGCACTACTTCATCCCGGACTTCACGAAGAATCCGGCCAGGTGGCTGATCGGAAAGTCGCGCGACTGGCTGGGCAAGGACCTGCTCAAGGAGTGGGGCGCATGGCGCATGCTCGATCCCCGCTCCGGCGGCGGCGACTTCTTCGACCACGGCCCGCACTACATTGACCTGGCCCGCTTCATCCTGGGCGAGGTCATGAGCATCTCGGCCGAGACCAACAACCTGGTCCCCGGCCGCCTCTTCGAGGACCAGGCCGTCGCCACCCTCCGCCTCGAAAACGGATGCCTCGTGGTCCTGGAAAAAAGCAACCAGGTCATCGGGCGGCCCACCGGCTTCGAGCACGGCTTCATTTACGGGGCGCGCGGCAAGCTCCGCTTCGAGTGCGAACAGGAGTATAAGCTGAGGCCCATGAAGGTCTGGCGCTACGGGCTCGCCAACATCCCGCTCGACCGCTGGACGCCGGCGGTCAGGCCGGTGGGCAAGCGCCGCTCGCTTTACTTCCGCCAGATGCGCCACTTCATTGACCGGCTGACCGGCGGGGAAACGCTCTCGAAAAATTTCCCCGGCCCCTGGGCCGCCACCGCGGAGGACGCACGCATGGCCGTGGCCTGGACCAAGGCGGCCTACCGCTCGTCGGAGCAGGGAGTTAAAATCAAGAGGGATGAGCTCTGACCAGCGGCGGAACAAGTCGGGAGGACGGGATGGATTTTGTGATCGGGATTGACGTGGGCACTTCGGGGACCAAGGGGCTGCTGGTGTCGGTGGAGGGCAAGGTGGAGGCGGCCGCGCTGGTGGAGTACGGCATGATGACGCCGCGTCCGGGCTGGGCCGAGCAGGACCCGGATGAGTGGTGGAGGGCCGCGGTGCAGGTCATCTCCGAGCTCGCGGCCAAAGCGCGCCGGGAAGGCGGCGCGATCAAGGCCGTGGGCCTGACCGGACAGATGCACAGCTCCGTTTTCCTGGACGATAAGGGCCGCGTGATCCGGCCCGCGCTCCTCTGGTGCGACCAGCGCACCCAGGCCGAGTGCGACGAGATCACCGCCCGCGCCGGCTTCACGAGGCTCGTCGAGCTCACCGCCAACCGCGCGCTCACCGGCTTCACCGCGCCCAAGGTGCTGTGGCTCCGGAACCACGAGCCGGAAAATTACGGCCGCCTGCGCCGCCTGCTGCTGGCCAAGGACTACGTCCGCTTCCGCCTCACCGGCCTCTTCGCCACCGACGTGTCCGACGCCTCCGGCATGTTGCTCTTCGACGTCAAGAACCGCGTCTGGTCGCGGGAGCTGCTCGAGCTCCTCGGAATTGATCCCGCCATTCTGCCCGAGTGCTTCGAGTCGCCCGCGATCGCGGGCCGCGTCACCGCCGAGGCCGAAGAGCTGACCGGGCTTCAGGCCGGCACGCCGGTGGCCGCGGGCGGCGGCGACCAGGCCGCGGGCGCCGTGGGCAACGGCGTGGTGCGGGAAGGCCCGGTCCTGGTCACCATCGGGACCTCCGGCGTCGTCTTCGCCGGCGCCAGCCGGCCGGTCGTGGACCCCGAGGCCCGCCTCCATTGTTTTTGCCACGCCTCGCCCGGCCGCTGGCACACCATGGGAGTCATGCTTTCCGCCGGCGGCTCGCTCCGCTGGCTGCGCGAGGCCCTGCGCGAATTACAGCCCGGACTCGACTACGGCGCGATGAACGAGCTGGCGCGAAAATCCCCGCCCGGCGCCGACGGCCTCATTTTCCTGCCCTATCTGACCGGCGAGCGCACTCCGCATTTTGACCCCCACGCCCGCGGCGTCTTTTCCGGGCTCAACTTGAAGCACGGGCTTGGCCACCTCACCCGCGCGGTCATGGAGGGAGTGGCCTACGGCATCAAGGATTCGGTCCGGCTCATGGCCCGGGCGGGCACGGCCATGGACGTGATTTACCTCTCCGGCGGCGGCGCTAAAAGCGAGCTGTGGGCCCGGATCATCGCGAGCGTTCTCGCCCTGCCGCTAAAGCGTCTCGGAGTGGACGAGGGCCCGAGCTTCGGCGCGGCCCTCTTGGCCCTGGTCGGGTCCCGAGAGTTCACCGATGTGGACGAGGCCGCGGACCGCACCCTCGCCGTGGCCGGCGAGACCGTACCGGTCCCGGACTGGGTCCCGCTCTACGAGCATGAATACGAACGGTTCTGCGCGCTCTATCCCGCGCTCAAGAGCCAGTTCCGCGGGCGGCCGTGAGATGCCTGCTGTCCCCGCCCGCAAGCATGAACGCCGAATGCATGGCCCGAACGGCTCCGTCCCGCAGGCCGACGAATGGGCCGAGACCAGGGAACCAACGGAGCGCGTCCAGCCCTATCGGCCGGTGATTGACGCCCACGCCCATTTCTTCCCGCAGAAGATGTTCGAGGCCATCTGGAATTTCTTCGAGAGCGGCGGCTGGCGGATCGCGCACCGGGGACCGGTGGACGAGCTGCCCATGAAGCTGATCGCGCACGGCGTCTCGGCCTACACCGTGCTCAACTACGTGCGCCGGCCCGGACAGGCCGCCGCGCTCAACGAGTGGACCCGGGAATTTTGCGCCGCGCACCCCGGCGCCATCCCCTTCGGCACCGTGCACGCGGCGGACCCGGACCCGTGGGCCGCGGTGGCGCCCTTCCTCGAAGAGCACGACTTCCGCGGGATCAAGATCCAGCCGCTGGTATGCGGCTTCGGGGTGGACGACGAGCGGCTCGCGTCCGTGCTCGACCGGCTCATGGAGCTCGACAAAATCCTGATCGTCCACGCCGGCACCGCTCCCTACGCCAACGAATGGGTCGGCCTCGACCGCCTCGAGCGCGTCCTCCTTCGCCGGCCCCGCCTCCGCACCGTGCTCCCCCACATGGGCGCTTACGACGTCGAGCGGGCCTTCTCGATGCTCGAACGATTCCCCGCCCTTTACCTCGACACCACCATGATCTTCGTCAACACCAGTCTCTTCGACACCAAGCCGAAATGCGATCCCGGCTCGATCGAGCAATACTCCGACCGCATCATGTTCGGCTCCGACTTCCCCAACCTGCCCTATCCCTATACCGAGTCCCTGGCCAGCATCATGCGCCTCAAGATCAGCCAGGAGGCCAGGAATAAAATTTTTTATCAGAACGCCGCGCGGCTCTTCGGGGTGGACGAGGCCGCGACTTGAAAGTTTTGCGCGGAGGGCACAAAATAGTATCCAGGACGCCGCGCCTCCGGCCCGCGGCCCGGCCCGAGTCCGCCGCCGGCGTCCGGCTTTGCGAGGTGATGATTTGACCCGCGCCGACAAAAGACTCGACTACTACCCCATCCTGGCCTACGCCGGCTTCTGGCTGCAGGGCGCCGCCGTCGCCGCCCTCCTCACCCGCGACCCGCGCCTGATCGCGCTGGGCCTGGTAACCATCCCGGCCGTCGCCGCCATGGCCGTGGCCGCCGTCCGCATCCGCCGCCGAGGCGATGAAGGGCCGGCCTGAATGGGAAGACAGGCACCTCCCGGCGCGCGGATCAGCGCTTCTTTTCTTGCATGGGCAATGGTTATAAGATATGGTTTACATAGTCCTCTTGGTTTGAGTCCGGAGCGACTCAAGATTCCATGGACCTGCCTCATGACCGGGATCTTGTTGTAAAACTCTTGAATAGGGGTCGGGTTTGGCCAGAAAGTTAATCAGGCTCAAATACCCATCGCCGGACCGGTTTCTCAAGGACTGGGCCCTTCTCCGCGATTCCAAGGTGTTCGTTCCCTCCAAGAACCCCTCGCCGGCCGGGACCGAGCTGACCGTCGAGATCGTGGTCCCGGGAATCGAGGACGAGTTCATCCTGGACGGAGCCGTGATCTCCGATGACCGTTCCGAAGGAACCGGGAAAACCTCGGGCATACTGGTCGCCTTTCCCGCCGATGCCGCCCCCGTCCTCTCCAATCTGGAATCCGCGCTCCGCGCGAGCAATGCCTACCGCGACAAGCTGGCGCCCATCGCCGAGCCCGCGCCGCCGGAGCCGGAGCCGCCCAAACCAGGGGCCGAGACCGGGCCCGCTCTCGAAGTGACCGCGGGACCCTTGCCCCCGCACGGCCCGCCTCAAGAGCAGGCCCCGCAAACACAAGGGGCGCCCCTGCCCCCAGGGGCGCAATCGCCGCCGGAACCAACTCCGCCACCCGCCCCCAAAATAAAAATCTCCCTCGATCAGGATAAGACCGAGCATAAGCCCCGCGAGCACGTGCGCGAATACATCCGGCCGCCCAAGCCCCAAGCCGTTGCCCCGCCTCCGGCGCCCGAGCCTAAGCCGCCGGCCCGCTCGCCGGCCCATCCGCCGGCCCCGGAGCCGCCAAGGCCGGCCCCCACTCCGCCCCCGCCGGCGCCCGAGCCCAAGCCGCGCGCCGGGAAGCCGGAGCCGGCCGCGCCGTCGTCGTTCAGTAAGAAGCTCGCCTGGGTCAAAGAGGTCATCGCCCAGGCCGAGATGAAATACGAAGACGAAGTTGTAACGCCGCCCCCGCCGCCTCCGGCCGAGAAAAAGGAGCTGACCGCGGAGGAGCGCGAGCGGGTCAAGCCCGTCGGCGACTTCATCATGGACCTGGCCAAGGCCATGCTCCGGAGCGGCTATTACGCTCCCGACCATCCCGGCGCCAAGGACGCCAAGCAGGGGCTCTTCGAGCAGCTGGAAAAGGCCCTGGGGGACGACAAGGAGTTCATGCTCACCAACCAGGAGACCCGCGAGCGAACCGACGTCCTCATCACCGGCATCCTCGACGAGCCGGTGAGCGTTCGCACCGTGGTGGGCGCCGGCATGGCCGAGCTCTTCGTGCCCCGCTTCCGCGATTATTACAACCGCAAGGGCCTCGTCTCCTTCGCCATTAAAAAGGGAATCACGCCCGAGCACTTCGACGCCTTCGTGGACATCATGAGCGATCCCAAGGCGGACCGCGGCGAGGGCGCCAAGGTCGGCGATCTCCTGACCAAGGCCCTGATCTCCGCCGGCATCTCCGAGATTTCCAGCGTGTTCATGGACGACATGATCCTGGTCGAGGAAAAGCTGCCCTGGCGCGCCGAGATGGCCATCAACCGGCTGGCCAAGGACCTGAAGGTCCTGCCCATGTTCAAGGGCAAGTCACACGAGGAGATGAAGAAGCTCAAGGTCCAGATCATCCAGGACATCATCCGGCCGCTGCGCCACCCCTTCCTGCTGAAGGACATCGTGCTCAACTGCTACGTCATCGCCAAGCACGTGGAAGACATCGAGGCCGAGGACCTGGAACAGACCATCATCGCCTGCTTCCCCATGCAGATGCTCCTGCCCACCTCCCGCTTCATCTTCGATGAACTGGCAAGACTGCGCTCCGAAAGGGAAGAGCACGCGGACAACGAGATCCTGAACCGGCGCTTCCAGGGCGTGAAACGCATCATGAAATGGATCGCCCAGCGCGTCGTCCTCGAAGACGTGCAGGGCGCCAAGAATTTCCTGGAGCAGCTATACTTCAACGAGATCCTGGCCTTCGAGGAGCTGCCCCCGGAGGTCCAGTACCGCATCAACACCCTGCGCCTCGCCGATGACCTGGAAAAGGACCTGGAGAATTATATCGCCGGCCTCCTCCACGCCACCGTCGAAGAGGACGCCATGGCGTTGCTCAAAAGCTTCCACCGCGTCGCCCCCATCCTGATCGAGCGGAAAAAATGGGCCGTGATCCTCGAGCTCGCCAAGGGCGTGGACAAGGCCGCCGCCGAGGCCAAGGTCTTCAGAGGCGGCGCCGGCCTGCCCGCCAACCCCCTCATCTTCATCTTCCATGAATACACCGACCAACTGGTGGAGGCGTACGAGAAGGCGGAAAAGGCCGAGCGGGCGCTGATGGACGAGGTCATCCCCCGCATGGGGCCGCTCGGGGTCGAGGTCTTGATCAAGGTCCTCGCCCAGAGCCAGGACCGCGGAGTGCGCAAGGCCGTGGTGGACGCCCTCATCAAGCAGGGAGACCTCTCCCGCCGCCGCGTCCGCCAAATCCTCGACGACCCCCGCCAGCAGTGGTTCCTCCAGCGCAACTCCCTGCTCATCATCGGCCACATCGGACAGGGCGACGAGGACATCGCACGCTCCCGCCGCCTCCTCAAGCACTCCCAGCCCCGGCTGCGCGAGGAGGCCCTCAACACCTCCCTCAAGCTCGAGGGAAGGAACGCCGAGCCCCTCGTCATCTCCGCCCTCCACGACACCGACAAAAGGGTGCAGCGCCGCGCCCTCGGGTGCCTCAGCCTCTTTCAGCCGCCCTCCGAATCGTCCGTCAACAAAATCCTGGAGCTGATCAAAAAGGAAAGGCCCGGGGACAAGGAGCAGGCCGTCGAGCACGACCGCTGGATTGCCCAGCTCATCAGGGCGCTCGGAGGCATGGCGGAACTGCCCAACCAGGGAACGGTCGAGGAAACGATCCTGCAAATGGCCAGCGACCGCGCCGCCCTCAAAGGCGGTCTCTTCAAGCGTTTCAAGAAGGCCATCGAGCACACCATCGAGCAGGGCAAGGAAGAGCCCGTGGTCCTCGAAGCCGCCATCGAGGCCCTCGGCAAAATCGGCTCCGAAAAATCTTTGGAACTCCTCGACGAGATCGCCAAGCTGGAAACGCCCCAGGCCAAAACCGCCAAGGAAGCCGCCGACCGCATCCGCATCCGAACCCAGAAATAAAACCGGATCAGTGCTGTCCAAAATATAGGCACAAGAAAAACGCCAAGACGCCAAGAACGCCAAGGGCGATGTTTTTATTAAATTCTCAAGCCGGCCTCCCGGCAGTTTAATCTTTCTTGGCGTTCCCGTCACCGGGTTCGCCAAGCAGGTTGGAGTCAAGGCGATGCGTCTTTTCCCGAGACTTGCCGCCAAGAAACATCCGGTTTTACTTGGCGAACCTCGGCACTCTTGGCGTCTTGGCGTTTTTCTTGATGGCTATCAAACAAGTGTGAAACCGGATGTTGAAATCAAGCCTTTTCATGAAGCGCCAAGACGCCAAGAACGCAAAGGGCCTGAAAAAAATAACCGGCTTGGTCACCCTCTCCGGCTGAAAACACCAGCCGGCCCTTGACCAAAAATCCGGTTATTGCTTTGCGTTCTTTGCGCCTTGGCGCTTTTTTAAAAAAAATCCTTACGAACTCACGGCCCGGGATCAATGCAGCTCGTGCCGGAAAATCCCGCTGTTCGAATAATGGGCCTCGTTCTCCGCGAAAAGGTAGTCCTCGATGTCACGGCGGTCGAGCAGCTTCTCCATGTCCATCAACAGGATCACCAGCCGGATCAATCGGATCCGGTCCCCCGAGGCGATGGATCGCTTGCCCATCAACAAAAGGCTCAAATCCTTGGGCGGAAGATTATATTGCCAGCACAACTCGAGATACTCGTCCTTTTTATAGGAATAATGCTCGCGAAGGCGATCTCTGGCCGCTGACCCCTGGCTCAATGGCAGTGTCGGCTCCAACATTTCAAACCCCCTTGTGTTCATATTACACTCCGTTGACGTAGCAAAATTTATTCATGCAAACTAAATGCCAGTTCTTAACGATTCCCAATCGGCTCATAACCTGTTGAAAAAACTAAACTCATTATTTTCTCCCCTGATTGCCGGCCCGGAGAATGCGGAAAAAATGTAACGCCGTCAACAATCATTGTAAAAACCGTATGATTAGATGATGGGCTCAATTGATCCACGCAAAGTCCTGCCTCGAAAAATTATTCAATTTTCTAGTCAGTTGCATGCAATTGTGTCCTTCAAGTTAGAGGCATCCGCGTAAGAAAGGTTTCCTTAATCCGTTATTGACATATTTCAGTCTGTGCGCCAAAACGTGTAATTATTACTGCAATCCGGCCTTCTGAATATGAATTCAAATACAGCGCCGGTTTCCAACATATTGAAATATAACACTAATCGAAGATATTTGCGGGCTTTGGCACAATGGTTGCTTATTATTATGGCGGAATCGGCAAGGTCCGGGATAATAAATGAAGGAGGTAAGCTGGCCAAGCGGGCCAAGTAAGCGGCAAAGTGAGGTGGACCATGAAAAAACGGCAACGCAAAGAAAATCATGAGGTCTCCGGCCGCATGTTGGAGGAGTACAAGCGCACCAAGGACCGCTACCTGGTCCTGTGCCGCCGCTACGGCCTCGTCCCCTTTGACCTGGACATCCTGAGCGTATCCGTGTCCCGCCTGCCCAAGTGCGACAAGATCGCGCTCGTCCGCTGCATCCTCCGCCTCATCCGGCTCGAGCGCGAGCTCCGCGGCCTCATCCCCTCCACCCTCTTCCCCCTCACCGTCGAGGCCAGCGACCGCTCCGGGTACCTCGTGCCCCTCTCCCGGGCCTCCTAGCGGCCGTCCGGTTTGTCCCGGATGACGCTATTGAAATTTTTTTGGCAGCTCCTCATGCCGCGAGGCGGCGCCCTGAAATAATGAAAAGATTTTTGACAGGATTAACAGGATGTTCCGGAGCGAGTAGATGCTTATTTTCTTTCATCCTGTTAATCCTGTTAATCCTGTCAAAAAAATATTTTCTGAGCAGCGCAAAGACGCAAAGAACGCAAAGGAATTTTTTCTTGATAATCTTTGCGTTCTTTGCGTCTTTGCGCTTAACAAGAATCCCTCCACCGGATTAGGTTTACGGGATCGGGGGCAGCGGCCCGCGCGGCGCGTGGCCGGGGCGATAGGTTACCTTGAAAACGCGGATGTGGCCGGTGCTCATCACCAGGCTGATCTTGACGCCGTTCAATTCCGTCTGGTCCTGGCCGCCGAGCCAGCGGAACATGTTCTCCGGCCCCCGGAAATGGTAATCGGCGGGGATGTAGATGATCCAGTCCGGGTGGAGGTCGAGGAAATCAATGTGCTTCATGGAGCTCAGATAGAAGGCCTCGCGCAGGGCCACGGTGTCGGGCGGCTCGCGGTCGCGGAAGAGCCAGCTCAGTTGCTCATTGCGGCGGGAGGGCAGCATGATCCGGCCGCCGCGGCCCTCGGGAATTTCCCGGCGCAGGAACTCGGCCACCGCCGCCATTTCCCGCTGCTTCGCGGCCTCCAGCCTAAGCTCGTCAATCTCGGATTGATAAAGGGTGTGCGCCATCAGCGGGAAGGACAGGGAGATCAGCGTCAGCGCCGCGATCAGGAAGGTCTCGCGGGGCCGGGAGAGCACGCCCTCCGGCCGGGCGAGCACGGCGGCGAGCGCGGCGCAGATCAATGATGCCGCGATCAGGAGCCAGCGGCCCTCCGTGAGTCCCCCGCCGCCCCGCGCCAGGAACATGGCGATGGCGATGAAAATGGCCGCGAACATAATGGCGGTCCACGCGGCCCGGCCCGCGCCCATCTTGATCCGCGGGATCACGGTCCGGAAAAAGTTCAGGCAGAAGATAATTGCGAACACGGAGTCGAAATAAAAATACCAGGGATTGGGATACACGCCCAGGTAAACGACCGCGGCCAGGAAAACGCTGACCAGGGCGGGGAACACGATGAGCGGATGCATCAGGCCCGGGCGCAGGCCCTTTTCCTTGACAAAAAGCACGGCGCCGGCCACGGCCCCGGCCACCACCGGCCACGAGACCTTGTTCGGCACCTTGAGCCAAAACGAGAGCAGGGCGTCGAGCAGACTGAACGGCTGGCCCATGCCCACCACCCGCACCCGAATGGCGACCTTGAAGCCGTGCATCAGGTCGTGGTTGATGAAGTAGTCCTTGCCCAGCCATATCACCGGCGCCAGTCCGATCAAGCATAGCGCCGCGAAAAGGCCGGCCCACGCCCGCGCGCTCTTATGGCGCGGCCACCACCAGTAAAGCGCCGGCGCGGCCAGCACCCACGGCTCGGCGCGGATCAGGCCGGCCAGGAACAGAGAGCCCGCGTAAACCCAGAGCGACCACTTCTCATCCCGCTTGTGGGCGGCCAGCAGCGCCGCAAAGGTGAAGGCGCAGAAGGGGATGACGGTGGAGCCCCGCGCCGTGTAATACATGAGGTCCGGGTGCAGAGACACGGCCACCGCCGCGGCCAGCGCGAATGAGGCCCCCAGCTCGCGGCGCAGCGCGAAGTAGAGGACCACGACGAAGATGACGCCGAACACCGCCACCGCGGCCTCGTAGCCCAGCGGCGATTCCGTGAGCCAGGCGAAGAATCCCATCAGCACCGAGAGCGGCTTGTGAAAGGCGTCGGGCGTGGGGTAGGCCCGGCCCAGCCGGACGATGCGGTAGAAGTAGTCAATGGCCAGGTACTCGTCGTTGATGAGGGTGGTCCCGAAGTGAAAGACCCAGGCGAGGAGCCAGGCCAGCAGGGCGGCGGGCAGGACAATGGGCCAGACTCCGCGAGCGCGGGACCAGGGCCATGATTGCGGGCTTGAGGCCATGACCAGAATGATAACAGATGAAGGTGGAACAGAGAAGAGGCCTGGGGCTTGAGGCTTGGGGCTTGGGGCTTGTGGCTTGGGGCGTGGGGCGTGGGGCGTGTGGCGTGGGGCGTGGGGCTTGAGGCTTGAGGCTTGAGGCTTGAGGCGTGGGGCTTGAGGCTTGGGGCGTGGGGCGTGGGGCGTGAGGCTTGAGGCTTGGGGCGTGGGGCGT
>DATKZS010000215.1:0-2678 GCA_035527835.1 bacterium | reverse complement strand
TCCGTGAGGCCCCTTTTCCGGAGGCCTGTGGAAATTGTGGATAACCCTTGTGCCCCCCTCGGGCGCCCCGGAGGTGCATGACTTTAACATCGAGGCGACTTGACAATTTTATTCATAGGAGACGCCAAGAGCGCCAAGGATCGCCAAGTAAATCATGATGTTTCTTTGCGGCCCCAAAAAGAACAGCTCCGGAGCGTTGGCCCCAACCGGCTTGGCGAACCGGCCGATGGGAGCGCCAAGCAAGAAACATTCGCACCCAAGCCCTCTTAAAATCGTGTTGAAAAATAATCCTTGGCGTTCTTGGCGCCTTGGCGGTTTTCCGGTCCGTTTATTTTGGACAGCACTGAGAAAAAATCCTAAATTATCCTGGGAATCCTGAATATCCTTGTTAATAATCTTTTCATCCGAGATGGTCGTCCTGGTTATGAAACCAGCTATAATTATTGAAGGGAGAGCAGATGAAGAGGAGCATATGGTTGATGCTGGTTCTGTTCGCGTGCGCCGCCGCCTGGGCCGGGTGCGCGTCCAAGACTGGGACGCTGCCTGACGAGGGCGGGAAGAACGCGGACGACACCCCGGTGACCAGGGAGCAGGTCCGCGAGGAATTCCGCCACGCCTGGAACGGCTACAAGCAGTACGCCTGGGGCCATGACGAGCTCAAGCCGCTCTCGAAAGGCTATAAGGACTGGTACCAGGAGCCGCTCTTGATGACGCCGGTGGACGCGCTGGACACCATGATCATCATGGGTCTCACGGCGGAGGCGCGGGAGGACAAGGAGCTGATCGTGAGCAGCCTCTCCTTTGACCAGGATATGGAGGTCCTGCACTTCGAGCTCTGCATCCGGCTGTTGGGCGGACTGCTCTCGGCCTACGAGCTTGACGGCGACCAGCGCCTGCTCGACCTGGCCGTGGACCTCGCCGACCGCATGATCCCCGTGTTCGACTCGCCCACCGGCATGCCCTATCGCATGGTGAACCTGAAGACCGGCAAGGCCTCCGGCGCCGTGAGCGGTCCGGCCCAGGTCGGCACCTATATCTTGGAGTACGGGACGCTCAGCCGGCTCACGGGCAATCCGGTTTATTACGACCGGGCCAAGCGCGCGCTCACGGCGCTATATGAGCGGCGCTCCCAGATCGGCCTGGTCGGATCGGCGATTGACGTGAACCGGGGATGGTGGCTGGTAGGCGACAGCTCGGTGGGCGGCGGCATTGACAGCTACTACGAGTACCTGCTGAAAGGCTCGCTCCTCTTCAACGACCCGGACCTCATGGCCATGTGGGAGGGCAGCATCAGCGCGATCAACGCGCACCTCGCGGACGATTCCGCGGCCGGGCTCTGGTACGGCCACGCCGGCATGAATTCGGGCCGGCGCACCGCCGCCACTTTCGGCGCGCTCGACGCCTTTTTCCCGGCCGCGCTCGCGCTCGGGGGCGACCTCGGCCGCGCCGCGCGGCTCGAGGACTCGTGTTACCGGATGTGGACGCTTGCCGGCATCGAGCCCGAGATGATGGACTACAGGAAAATGAAGGTCGTGTTCGGGCCGTATCCTTTGCGGCCCGAGATCATCGAGTCCGCCTATTACCTGTACCACTACACCGGAGACGACAAGTACCGCCGCATGGGTTACGTGTTCTTCAACAGCACGGTCAAGTACTGCCGCACCGAGGCCGGCTACGCCGCCTTGGCCGACGTCCGCGCCAAGGCCAAGTCCGACGCCATGCCCAGCTACTTCCTGGCCGAGACCCTGAAATACTACTACCTGCTCTTCGCGGAGCCCGGGGAATTCAACTTCGACAACGTCATCTTCAACACCGAGGCCCACCCGCTGTTTAAAAACCGGTGACACCCAAGTAATGGGCGAGCCGTCTTCCCGTCTTTAACTTCAGAAACCGGCGTGATATGGTAACGGCCATTCATTGATCCGAGAGAGGTGGAACATGGTGTTGCGGTCACGCGCGAAAAAAATGCTCCTGGTCCTGGTGCTGGCGGCGCTCGCCTGGTCCGGGGTCTCGCCGGCCGGGCCCAGGCTCAGCGAGCCCGGCAGGTATGAAGGCTACAGCGAGCCGGCCTATCAGGGCATGGTCACGCGGTCGGTGTACGTGCCCATGCGCGACGGCGTGCGCCTGGCTCTGGACTACAGCCTGCCCCGGGGCCTGCCCGCCGCGGGAAAAATCCCCGCGCTCCTGCTCCAGACCCGCTATTGGAGGGCCCGGGCGATCAAGGCGATGAACGATGAGACGGACGACCGCTATTTCACTTCCTACGGTTACGCCGTGGTGCGGGTGGACGTTCGGGGCACCGGGGCCTCCTTCGGTACCTGGCCGTATCCGTGGTCCGCGGACGAGGTCAAGGACGGGGCCGAGATCGTGGACTGGATCGTGAGTCAGCCCTGGTCCAACGGCCGGGTCGGGACCTATGGCACCAGCTACGTGGGCGCGACCGCCGAGTTCCTGCTCACCAACCAACACCCCGCGGTCAAGGCCGCGGTCATCCGTTATTCCCTGATTGATTCCTACGCCGACATCGCCTTCCCGGGCGGGATCTATCACGACTGGTTCATGGACGCCTGGAACCGGACCGACCAGGCCCTCGACGCCGACGACACCGGCGCGCTCCTGCAAATGATGGGGGCCTTGAGCTTTCACCTCAAGGGGGTCCCCGGCGTCAAGCCGGTGGG
>DATKZS010000214.1:0-8682 GCA_035527835.1 bacterium | reverse complement strand
CAAACAATTCCTTCCGTTACTTCTTTCTGAAAATGACTATCCTCGGCACTCCTCTTAAGTCCTTCCTGGTGGACTCGTGGTGGAGCTCCGCTCCCGCCATGGCCGCGACCGCCGCGGCCTGGCCCTCGCCCACTTCCAGCATCAGCCATCCGAGCGCCTTCATCCGCTCCGGCGCCTCCGCGATCAGCCTTCTGATGAAATCCATGCCGTCCGGGCCGCCGTCCAGAGCGAGCGCGGGCTCATGGTCCCGGACCTCCGGCATCAGCCGGTCCAGCTCTGGATGGGGCACGTACGGCGGGTTGCACACGATAAGGTCGAACGGGACCATATCCTTGACCGGCGCGAACAGGTCGCCTTGAATCACTGCAACGCGCTCTTCAAAACCCAGCCGCCTGGCGTTCGCCCTGGTCAGCTCCACGGCCCGCGGGTCCAGGTCCGTGGCCCACAGCCGGGCCGAGGGCAGCGCCGCGGCCAGCGCCAGCGTGACCGCGCCGGTCCCGCCGCCGATCTCCAGGATGAGGGGAGCGGTCGTATCCTTGAGCCGCGCCGCCGCCTCGTCCACCAAGAGCTCGGTCTCCGGCCGCGGCACGAACACGCCGCGCTCCGTCACCAGCTCGATGGCGTGGAAGCCCTTCAGCCCGATGATGTAGGCCACGGGCTCCCGGTCCCTCCTCCGCTTCACCGCGTCGCGGAACCTGCCGAGCGCCTCCGGGTCCGGGACCTGGTCAAAGCGCAGGTAAAGGTCCACCCGTTTCACGGAGAGCGCGAAGGCCAACAGGAGCTCGGCGTCGAGGCGGGGCGTGTCAATGCCCCGATTCGCGAAATCCTCCGCCGCCCATTTCAGGAGCTCCTGGATGGTCCACGCCTTTTCCGATTTTCCCGCGTTGTCCATGATCTCGCTTGATAAAGAAAAGGGCACGGCGCGCCGTGCCCTTGGTTCCACTCCTGCTCGAAAAGCCGCTTCAGGTTACTGCCACACCTGGGCCTGGATCAGCAAGAGGTCGTTGTTCTGCACGCTGTACTTGGGATTGTAGCCGGGCAAGAGCGGATCCTCGCCGAACTTGCCCTTGTTTACGTCAATGCCCTCTTCGTTCTTGATGACGTAATTGACCGAGACCTCGGCCTGGTCGGAGAGGCGCCAGTTGGCCCCCAGCGTGATCCAGGTGGACTGGTCATAGAGGCTCGCCGGGATTTGCACGCTGTCCTTGGCGTTGGGGTTGATGTACTCGTAGCGTGCCAGGATTTCGAGGCGGGGCAGGATCCAGTAGCCCGCGGTCACCTGCCATCCCTCCCAGTTCAGGTCCTGGAAGTCGCCGCTTTTATCGAGCTGGAATTGCGGGATCATGCCCTGCGCGTAGTCGGCGGTGATTTCCAGGATGTCCGTTTTGTAGGCGCCGTAGAGGAACCACATATTGAGGTCGCGGCGCGCGCCCTTGGCGATCCCGGGATAGGCCTGCAGGAACCGCTCTCCCCACCAGGCCAGGGACAGGGACAGGGTGTCGGCGGGCTCGAACGTGGCCACGATGCTCCGGGCCATTCCCAGGTCCGGGTTGAAGTTGGCGTTGCCTCCCGGCATGGTTCCGTTCCAGACCCCGAGGTCGAGGCGGATCATGTAGGGCGGCTGGAAGGTCAGGTTGAAGCCGGCCTGCTGCCACTGCGACAGGTCGCGGGCGGCCGGCCGGTTGCCGAAGATGCCGGTATTCATCCGCGAGGCGTTGTTCATAAGCGGGTACTGGATCAGGTCCAGGTCCCACACCGGACGCGGCATGTAGTTGCTGATCGGGGGCATGAAGGTCCCGGCCTCGATCCGGGTCCACGGCACCAGGTCATGGAAAACGATGGAGACCTGGCGGACGCCCGCGGTCCCGAGCTCGTTGGGGTTCGACTTTCCGTTCAGGCTGCCCGTCTTCATGTCCTGGTTCCAGCTCGAAGCCAGCTCGATGCGGTAGGACAGGTTCTTCCCGAGCGATCCGGCCACTCCCACGTCCAGGAGCGCGGTGGTGAAATCCTCCCTGGCCGGCGTGCGCGTGTCCTGGTTGCGCGGCGAATAGCCGTAAACGAACTTGGCCGCCGTGCTCAACTGGATGGCGCCCGAAGGCGTCTCCACCTCGGCGGCGGCCAGGGGCAGGGCCGGCAACGTCATCAATACCACCGCGATAATAAAGGTCCACTTCTTCATTTTCTCCTCCCGTTTCTGGTTCTATTATCCGGGTTGTTTGCTGGGTGTCAAGGAAAGGGGGGCGGGCATGGAGACGTTGAGATTTTATCAACGCCAAGGCGCCAAGACGCCAAGTCCGGAAATAATTTTAATCAAGAGTTTTGCGTCTTGGCGTCTTGGCGTTGAAGTATTCCGCTAACCCTCTATTGTCTGACCTGGACCTGGACCCGGAAATAGTTGTTCTCCACGGCCTGGTACTTGCCGCCGACCTTGCCGGAGTCCATGTCCACCTTGTGGCCCTCCTCGATCGGGACCACGAAGTTGACCATGACCGTGGCCCCCTCCGTGACCCGGTAGTTCACTCCCACCGTGTACTGGACGAGCTGGTCGAAGCGGCTGCGGACGAAGGTGTGCTTGTCGTCGGCGGTGTTGGGGTCAATCCATTCCCAGCGGAACAGGGCCTGCCAGTCATCGAGCATCCACCAGCTAAGGTCCACGTGCCCGCCCAGGCTTCTGAGGTTGGCCCATTTCCCGGTGAGCTTCAACTGGTAGTCCGGGATCATCAGGTCGGTCCATTCGAACAGGGCCTGCACCTTGGGCGTGACCAGCTCCGCGCCCGCGACCCAGGCCTCCAGATGATACCGCTCGATCCGCGGCGAGCCTCGCAGGTCCTCTTGCCAGCCCTCCCCGTACAGCGCCCCGAAAATCCGCACCGGGCCGAGCATTACCTTGACGCGGCCGCCCATGCCCTTCTCCCGGTCCGTGCCGCCAAGCGGCAGCGGCGCCTCGTTGCCGGCCAGCCCCCCCGGCATGTAGCCGTTCACGTAGAACAGCCCGAGCTCGAGCTGGTCCAGGGGGTTCACGGCGAGGGCGATGCCGGTGTTCTGCCATCCGAGGGCGCGCCATTCCGGGCGCGTGAGGATCAGCGGCAGGTCCACCAGGCCCCAGTCGGTAGTCGCCCTTTCCTGGAGCGGGCTCCAGGCGGGGATGAAGGTGCCGGCCACGATCACGGTCCGCGGGACCACCCGAAGCTCGATCTCGGCGCGCCGGACCCCGATAGTGCCGAACTCGTTCGGGCCGCCGGAGGGAGCGGCCGCGCCCATTCCGGTAATGGGGTCGCGATAGATGCCATTGGCCGCGACGAGCTCGACCAGCCAGCCCACCTTTGCTTCCATGCCGCCGGCCGCGTCCAGCTCCACCATCCGCAGCCCGGCGCTGGACAGGGCCGCCACTCCCGACTCCTCATGCCGGTCGCGGTAGGTGTAAATGAATTTGATCGCGGGGCTGAGACTTAACTTCCCGGCCCCCGTGTCCACCGTGGCCGCGCCCGCGCCGCCCGCCATCATCACGATTGCCAGCGCGACGGCGGCCGGCGCCATTATCCCTGTTCTGCCCGCCATTTTCCGTTTTTCCTCCGGCTTATTTTTTTACCACGGCTTAACCCAGCGCGGCACCTGGCCGCAACCAATAAATGGAATGAAGAAGATAACCACAGATGAACACGGATGAACATTGATTTTTAACATCATCTATTAATCTGTGTTGATCCGTGTTCATCTGTGGTTTTAAAAAAGTGCAAAGAAATTTATGCATCTTGCATATTAGTAGTACAGATTAACACGGATGAAATTGTTCTATTTAAAATCGGTGTTGATCCGTGTTCATCTGTGACTCATTTCTTTAATTGGGCCGCCCTACTTGCCGTTGCCTTCCGCCGCGGCCGGCTTGCCCGGCTTGCTGAGCCTCTTCTTGATGAATTTTTCGATGGCGTCCGGGTCGTAGAGCTTGGCCTCCGCCGGCAACTGCGCCATCGGGATCTCCGCCCGCGCCGCGGTGCGGTGGCCGCCGGCGCCGCCGATGTCCGAGAAGCGGGTGGACGCGATCTTGCCCGCGTCCTTCTTGATGCTCCGCGACCGGAAGATGATGACCAGCTTGTCGCCCACGATGCAGGAGATGGCCGTGAACAGGATGCCGGCGACCCGC
This sequence comes from bacterium, assembly GCA_035527835.1. Lineage (GTDB taxonomy): Bacteria > RBG-13-61-14 > RBG-13-61-14 > RBG-13-61-14 > DATKZS01 > DATKZS01. The sequence continues at coordinate 4,541 of DATKZS010000214.1, read as the reverse complement.
ACCAGGAAGTCGGAAAGGATCACCGCGATGTCCGCCGACTCCGCCGGCCCGATGTGGATCACCGCCCGCCGGTTCTCCACCTTGAGCCGATGCAGCATCAGGTCGAAATAATCGAGCTGTTTGAGCTGGATTTCCGTCTGCACGATCATCTGCAGCAGGATGTAGTTGACGCTGGGGAAGAGGTGGCTGAAGGCCATCGCGTCCTCATGGGTCATGTCGCGCTGGAAATGGTCGGTGTCGGTGATGATCCCGTAGCACAGCGCCGTGGCCAGGCGCTCGCTGATGCGTACGCCGGCGTCCGGGAGATACTCGGTGATCACGCTGGAGGTCGCGCCCATCCGGGGCCGGATGTCCGCGAACTTGTAAGCATACTCGGGAAGGATGGGGTGGTGGTCAATCACGATGTCCCAGTCAGTGCCGGAAAGCTCCGGGAACTGGTTCGGCTGTGCGTCCACCAGGCAAAACCGCGTGTACTCCGCGAGCTTCGCGTCCTTGAAATTGATGAGCGGGATGCGCAGGAGCTTCACCATGTTGCGGTTCTCGATCCGCTTGATCGGCTCGAAAATGGCGATCTCCGCCCGCGATCCCCGGCGCTGGAACATCTGCGCCAGCGCCCAGGCGCTGGCCAGCGAGTCCGGGTCAGCGTGGATCACGATGATCCCGCGCTGGTCCGGGCCCAACAGCGGCTTGAGCTCGTCGTAGCGGCTGGAAACCATGCCGATATATTAGCCGCAAGGCTGTGATGAAGCAAGGCAAAAGGGCCGGGAGAGTATCAGGGGCTGGATCTGATTATCGGGCATTAATAATTTGCCGCAGATGAACGCGGATCAAAGAGAGGTAAGAATCAAGAAGCAAGAATTAAGAAGTAAGAAGCAAGAATCAGGAGCAGAGACCCGGTTTCCGTCTTCTTGCTTCTTAATTCTTGCTTCTTGATTCTTTCTCAATCTGCGTTCATCCGCGTTCATCCGCGGCAAAAATTCTTTTGCCAGCTTTATCAACCGGTAACCTCCTTCAACGCCTCTTCGTAGAGCTTCAGGTCCGCAGCGCTGAACAGCACCATCGTGACCTCCATGGCCGCGTCCGCGCTCTTCAGGAACGTCATGATCGCCCCCAGCGCCGTCCGCGCCGCGAGCGGGAGCGGGAACCCGTACGCGCCCGTCGAGATGCTGGGGAAGGACACGCTCGAAAGCCCGTTCTCCCGCGCCACCTCCAGGCTCCGCCGATACGCCGACGCCAGCGTGGCCTCCTCGTTATGGCCGCCGCCGTGCCAGATCGGGCCCACCGTGTGGATCACGTGACGGGCCGGCAGACGGCCGCCCGCCGTGATCTTGGCGTTGCCCGGACGGCAGCCGCCGAGCTTCCTGCACTCCTCCAATATCGCCGGGCCGCCCGCCCGGTGGATCGCGCCGTCAACGCCGCCCCCGCCCAATAAAGACGTGTTCGCCGCGTTCACGATCGCATCCACCGACTCCTTCGTGATGTCGCCCGGCTTCAATCCCAGCCGCGATTTCCCGACCTTGATCTCCATGGCCCCTCCTTCCATTGGCAGCGCATCAGATCTTGACTGGTTTTATTGACCGCGGAGGCGCAGAGGACGCAGAGACATGAAAATAAAAATTATTCTCTGCGTTCTCTGCGTCTCTGCGGTTAAAAAAGTCTCAACGCCCGCCTACAGCCCCTTGCCCAGGGCCTTTCCCACCGCTTTTCTGACCTCGTCCGGGTCGGCCCCGATCTCGTGGCCGTTCACGTAAACCGTCGGCGTAACGTTGATCTTCAGCCTCCGGGCCATCTCGAGGCGCTTCTCCACCGTGGCCTCCCAGCGGTGATCATCGAGCGCCGCCTCCATCCTGGCCTTGTCAATGCCCAGCTCGGCGCAGGCCTCGACCAGCTTCTTCTTGACCTCACCCTGCCGGGCCTCGTAATCCGCCTGGTCCGCCGGCCGGCCGGAGGGGAAGAGGCTTAACTGGTTCGAGAAGACCCAGGCCTGCAGCGCGCCGAACTTGCCCTGCGCCGCCGCCTCGCAACCCGCCTCGTGCGCAATCATGCTGTAGGGGTGGAACGGGAAGCCGTCTCCCGCGGCGCCGTTAAGCGGACGGTCCATCCACACCACCCGGACGCCCTCCGGCGCCTGCCGGCGAAGACCGTTCACGTAAGCGAACATGCCCGCGCAATACGGGCACTGAAAATCCGAGAACTCCACGATCACCGCGGCGGCCGTGGCCGGTCCTTCCACGGGCGCGCCCGGGTCAATCAGCTTCGCGTCCGGCACCGCCTGGCCCGGCCAGCTAAACCCCGCGCCCATCGCGCCCGCCGCCGCGAGGCACGCCGCCGCCACCATCATCTTGATTCCCCGACCCCGCTCGATGCCCATGCCTATGCTCCTTTTTCCACTACTGGTTTAATGACCCGTATAGCCATCCATGACAAGAAGATGAATAACAAGGATGCTAAGGATTGCAAGGATAAATTCCGGACTTTTCTTTCTTATCCTAACTATCCTGAATATCCTTGTTCTTTTTTCTTAAGATGGTCAGGAGACCGGCTCCAGCTTGAACTGCGGCTCGCTCTTGATGAGCTCCACCATCTCGTCGTGGATCAGGCCGTTGGTGGCCAGGAACTCGCGCGCGTACAGGTCCACCAAATCGCCGCCAATCCCGGTCCATCTCCCGCCCGCCTCCTCGATCACGAGGCTCGCCGCGGCCACGTCCCACGCGTTCAAGTTCAGCTCCCAGAACCCGTCAAACCGGCCCGCCGCCACGTCGCACAGGTCCAGCGCCGCGCACCCCGTCCGCCGCAGCGACTGCGCCGCCGGCAAAATCTTGAGATACGGCACCAGGTCCCGCCCCAGCCGCTTGCCCTTGTCATAAGAAAACCCCGTGCAGATCAGCGCGTCCTCCACCTTCTTCACCCGGCTCACCAAGATCCGCTCGCCGTTAAGCCACGCGCCCTTGCCCCGCACCGCCGTGAACAGCTCGTCCGCCACCGCGTTATAAACCGCGCCCGCCTCGACCCGCCCCTTCACCGCGAGGCCGATGGACACGCAAAAGCGCCGGAGCCCGTGCGCGTAATTCGTGGTCCCGTCCAGCGGATCAATGATCCACAGATGATCCGAGCCCGGCGCCGTCTCCCCGCCCTCCTCCGCCAAAAACGAGTGGTCCGGAAAACGCGACCGCACCAGCGAGATGATCGCATCCTCGCACGCCACGTCAACCTCCGTCACCAGGTTCGACACGCCCTTCAGCGTCACCTCGTGCGGACGCGACAGACTCTCCATCTGGATAGCGCCCGCCTTAAGCGCCGCCTCGATCGCAACCTCTAAAAAATCCTTATCCATGAACCACCTTCCAACATTCTGCCCCCGCGCAAAAACCCGCGAGGCCCTATTTATATTGTTGCCTCGCGGGCCGGGTGTCAAGGAGGAGATTAAGCGGGTCGGGACGGGCTTGCGGAGAAAAATCAGATTTTTACCGGGAACGGAACCGCACTCGCGATTCGTCCACTATGGCCAGGCCCCGTTCCAGCTTCTGAAGCAATCCTGATTCAATCAACCGCTGGGCCGGGCGCTTCATCACCACCCACCTCTGGTCATGGAGTCGAAATACCACTATCCCTCCATGTGATCCGAGCGGGTACTTTCGGATATCGGCAAAACCTACATCAAGCGTCATCAGTAATCGTTCTTCACTGGAGGCCTTTTCGAGCACCTCCTGATCGTCGGCCCCGGAAAGTCCTTGCTCAGCCGCCGTAGCCGCGTCATGGCCGGATGCGCTCAGCAGCTCCGCCAAGTCATGCGGCATGTTCTCGTCGAGCTTGATCTTCATCCGGAGATTTCCGTATGGAGCGGTTGTTCCTCCTCTTCGTGCGCCAGCCATGCCGCATAGGCCATCGCGGCCCTGATGTCCTGCTCTTTCAGAACCGGATATTGCCGCAAGATGGCCTCTACTCCCTCCCCCGCCGTGAGGTAGTCCAGGATGATGGAAACCATGATCCGCGTCCCCGCGATGCAGGGCTTCCCGTGGCAGATATCAGGGTCTATCGAAATCCGCTCGTTCCAGTCCTTATCGGTCATCGGACACCTCCCGGGCCGCTAGGCCACGTCATTTATTCTAGCGCATCCGCTCGTGTCATTCCATTTTGCTTGAACCTCAACTATAATGGCCGCATTTGAGCAGGGAGGCTGTGGGACATGCGGAAACATGAAGCATTCGCGGCCGGTGGCGCATCAGGGGAGGTTTTTCGGAAATGGTGCTGGCTCATCGTGTTGGTGGCGGGAATGATGGGGATGATGGGCGCGGCGGGCGATGCTCCCGTGGTCGCGGAGACGGTGACCGTGGACACGAAACCAGACGCCATAATCGCCCTGGCCGGAGTCAATGACTGCCATACCCAGGGAATGACAATTGTAGCAGGTCATCTCTTTGTTTCGTGTGTTGACCGCAAGAAAAAGCGCGGCATGGTTTACCGCTTCGATCTCCCCTCCGATTTTCCCGCGGCCGGCGAGGCGCTGTCAGTTCCGGTTTCCGCGGACGTGACCAGCGGCA